>NZ_KV815108.1:31325-64362 GCF_001814145.1 Prevotella sp. HMSC073D09
ATTGGTGAGCAAAAAGGGCACTCATAATGTTAAAGTTTACGCTAAAAATTTTACATTATGGGCAGAGTTGCAGTCGGTGTGGCTCGCGATATGGATAAACTATGCGAAAAATCAGCCAGTATTGAAGTGCCGATACAAGGGGCAATGCTCGTACGGAGGGTATGGGCAGCAAAGTAGTGGGGAGCTACGGACGGGGAAAGGGTCTGAAATTACGTGGCGGCATGATTGTTGGCGAGTTGCTGCGGCGTCCGAAAACAGCACGTTCAAGTACGTCGCGTACTAATTCGCCCACTGGAAGTTCCAAGGTGAACTTCTTTGAAAAATGATATTTTGGCGTGACAATAGGTGAAACTATCCATTCGCCGCGATAGGGGTCGTAACGTCGTTGCACGCCAAGGTCTATGCCCCAACGGCCATTGTCGAGGGTGAAATAAGCGCCGTAGGCCGAACTGTTGACGTAAGGGAAAGCGGCCATAGATAGGTAAGGCTGCACGCTGTAATAGCTGCCGAAGGCTGTTGCGCTGACATACGGGCTGAAACGATAGGTTAGCGAGCCGCCAATACCGAATTGTGTGGCCGTGTTGAACGTGCGATAGCGGTCGGCTGAGGCGAAAGCCGAGAACGAAAGCTTGTCCCAAGTGCGGATAACGCCCACCAGTGCGCCTTGCCTTACAAGCATGCCAGGAAAGGTTTCGCGGTAGCTCTGCCCGTAAAAGTTTAGGCCTTTCCATTCGCCTAGCTGTCCCCCGCGGTTGTAGTTGGTGGCAGGCATGGCGGATAGGCTTGTTGCTTGCGTGGGCATGGGCTGCATCAGGCGCAGGTTCAGGCTGTCGTTTGCATGCCAAAAGTGGTGAGCAGCGGCAATGGAGTCGGCTAACGAGAGCGGTTTCTCTTGCACGTTGGGCGTGGTGATGGGTGGCGTTGTAGGACTTAGCATGGGGTTTGGCTCTGCCAATCGGGGCTTGGGCAACGGCCGTTCGGTGGTTCGCGCCGTTTTTCGGTGCTTCTTTTGTTCTTGTGCTAGGGCGTTTGTGCAACATAACAAAACACAAACCAATAAGCAAGCGTGTTTCATGTCGTCGGCGTTTGATTATCCCCTGTGCGCATTGCGTTAGGGGAGAGGGGGTTATGGGGTGGCGAGGTGTGCGCGAAGTTCGTCTTTTGTAGAGCATCCAACAAAGTTTCCCTTTTCGTATTGCTCCCTTGCCTTGTCTATCCGCGCTTGCAATTCGGGCGTAATTGTATACTCATCACCATCCAAGGGAACAAGGATAAAGGCCTGTTTCCGTCCCCTTCGTATAATTACGTCTTCTTTTATTGCCAAGTCGAAGTACTTCTTCTGGTTGGCTCGAAATTCTTTTGTGTTGATGATATGCATGGTGACGTTTCTTGTTTAATTAAGTATAGCAAAGTTAGACATTTCTTTCCAATCTTGCGACACTTGGCGTATTAAATTGTGTACGTTCGTGTTGCGTGCCTGTTAGCTGGCCAACAAGCAGCAAGGTGTTCTTTGGCGTATGCCTTTTATTTAATGACAGAACCCACTTTATATAATTAGGTGTACCCACGTGGCAACATCGCGGCCAGCGCATACCACCGAAAAATGGGCATTGAAAAATACCCTTAATATTTTTGGAGTAGATAATTTTTTATTAACTTTGTTGTTCAAACAAGCGGAACAGGTGGCAAGCGCCACCTAAACCGCAATCATCAAGAAAGGACATTAGTACGAATATGAACGATTTTAGAAAGTATGCCACGGGTCATCTCGGCATGAACGGGATGGTGGTAGACGACGTGATGAAGGCCCAAGCGGCTTACCTCAATCCCTATATCTTGGAAGAACGCCAACTGAATGTTACGCAGATGGACGTGTTTTCGCGATTGATGATGGACCGCATCATCTTCCTTGGCACCGAAATTAACGACTATACGGCCAACACGCTGCAAGCACAATTGCTGTATCTCGACTCTGCCGACGCGGGAAAAGACATTTCTATCTACATCAACAGCCCCGGCGGAAGTGTTACGGCCGGGCTGGGCATCTACGATACGATGCAGTTTATTTCTAGCGATGTAGCTACTATATGTACGGGTATGGCCGCATCGATGGCCGCCGTGCTGCTCGTTTCGGGACAAGAGGGTAAGCGTTCGGCACTGCCACATAGCCGGGTGATGATTCACCAGCCGTTGGGCGGCGTGCAAGGACAGGCCTCAGACATCGAAATCGAGGCAAAAGAAATACTGAAATTTAAGAAAGAACTCTACACCATCATATCTAACCACTCGCATACACCCTTTGAGAAGGTATGGAACGACTCTGACCGTAACTACTGGATGAACGCCGAAGAGGCTAAGGAGTATGGAATGATCGACTCGGTGCTGGTGAAGAAGTGACATTAAAAACGGCTTTTGGGGCGTGGGATGAGCTTAATGCCGCCCACGCAAACAGCCCCTTTCGCCTTCACTCGGCACACGTTGCTGGGGCCAACTTGCCTTTATGCTGATGGCGAAGGCAAGGCGGCGAGGGGATGAAGAAGGTCCGTTAACTAACGAAAATAATAGATGTCAAAGAATGTATGCAGCTTCTGTGGAAGAAGCGAAAAAGACGTAAACTATCTCATTGCAGGACTAAACGGGTATATCTGCGACAGCTGCGCTCAACAGGCCTACGAAATTACGCAGTCGGCCAACGCATCGAAAGCCCAGTCTGCTAAGGGAAAGAAAGTCGATGCACTGAAAAATGTGCCCAAGCCGATGGATATCAAGGCCTATCTAGACCAATATATCATTGGGCAGGATGAGGCCAAGCGGTATCTTTCGGTGTCGGTTTACAACCATTATAAGCGTTTGGAACAGCCCATTGGCGACGATGGCGTGGAGATTGAGAAAAGCAACATCATCATGGTGGGTAGCACAGGAACGGGAAAAACCCTGATGGCGCGAACCATTGCCAAACTTCTTGATGTGCCGTTCACTATCGTAGATGCAACGGTGTTTACCGAGGCAGGATATGTGGGCGAGGATGTTGAGAGCATACTAAGCCGACTGTTGCAGGTGGCCGATTATAATGTGGCGGCAGCCGAACGCGGCATCGTCTTCGTAGACGAGATTGACAAGATTGCCCGAAAGAGCGATAACCCCAGCATTACACGCGACGTAAGCGGCGAAGGCGTGCAGCAGGGACTGCTAAAACTGCTGGAAGGAACCACGGTTAATGTTCCGCCAAAGGGCGGACGTAAGCATCCCGACCAAGATTACATTCACGTAGACACGCGAAACATCTTGTTTATATGCGGTGGAGCATTCGACGGCATCGAAAGGAAGATTGCACAGCGGCTTAATACGCACGTTGTGGGCTATAACTCGGTGCAGAACGTGCGCAAGATAGACAAGGGCGACTTGATGAAATACATTCTGCCGCAAGACTTGAAGTCGTTTGGACTGATACCCGAAATCATTGGCCGTCTGCCCGTGCTTACATACCTCAACCCATTAGACCGTGAGGCCTTGCGCCGCATCTTGGTTGAACCGAAAAACTCCATCATCAAGCAGTACGAAAAGCTGTTTAAGATGGATGGCATCAAACTGAGTTTCGCCCCCGAAACGCTAGACTACATCGTGGATAAGGCTGTGGAGTACAAGCTAGGCGCACGCGGATTGCGCTCTATTGTCGAGGCCGTGATGATGGATGCCATGTTCGAAGTGCCGTCGAAGAAGGTGAAACAATTCGATGTTACTTTGCAATATGCCAGAGAACAACTAGACAAGTCGGGCTTGCAAGAGCAGGCCAGCTGAACGATAGAACCGTGAACAGGCGGTGTTGAAGGGGTCGTCGGGCAAGATAAACCAGGAAACTTGTAAGCCTACAAGCAGGGCCGAACAAGCAAAACTGCCTGGAAAAGCAAGGCAAAACCAGCCCCCCGGACAATCTTGCCTAACCCACAATGCCGCCTGTATCACACTCGTTTTCCACCGCGAAAGCCAATAATCTCACATCTGTGAAAACTAAACCATTTATGACTAAGGACGTTAATCTTACAGAACCGCTAAAACAATACTTTGGTTTCGACTCGTTTAAGGGAGACCAAGAGGCTATTATCCGCAATTTGCTTGCGGGTAACGACACCTTTGTGCTCATGCCGACAGGTGGCGGAAAAAGCCTGTGCTACCAGCTGCCGTCGCTCTTGATGGAAGGAACGGCCATCGTTATCTCGCCACTCATCGCCCTGATGAAGAACCAAGTGGACGTGATGAACGGCATGAGCGAAGACGGTTGCGTGGCCCATTACCTCAACTCGTCGCTTAACAAGGCCGCCATTCAGCAGGTTATGCACGACATTAAGCGCGGCGCAACGAAGCTTTTGTACGTTGCACCCGAATCGTTGGGTAAGGATGAGAACGTGGAGTTTCTGCAATCCATCAAGGTTTCGTTCTATGCCGTAGACGAGGCGCACTGTATTTCGGAGTGGGGACACGACTTCCGCCCCGAATATCGCAACATCCGACCAACCATTTCGCGTATCGGACACGCCCCCGTGATTGCCCTTACGGCCACGGCCACCGACAAAGTGCGCTCGGACATTAAGAAAAGTCTTGGCATTTGCGATGCAAAGGAGTTTAAAAGCTCGTTCAATCGCCCCAACCTCTACTACGAGGTGCGCCCCAAAACGCAAGAGGTGGAACGCAACATCATCATGTTCATCAGGCAGCATGCAGGCAAAAGCGGCATCATCTATTGTCTTTCGCGCAAAAAGGTGGAAGAGCTTTCGGCCATATTGAAGGCCAATAACATTAAGGCCGAGCCTTATCACGCCGGCCTGGACAGCGCAACGCGGTCGCAAACACAAGACGACTTTTTGATGGAACGCATTGACGTGATTGTGGCCACCATCGCTTTCGGCATGGGGATAGACAAGCCCGACGTGCGTTTTGTTATCCATTACGACATCCCCAAAAGCTTGGAAGGCTACTATCAAGAAACGGGACGTGCTGGTCGCGACGGCGGCGAGGGGCTTTGCGTAACCTTCTATTCAAACAAAGACCTGCAAAAGCTGGAGAAGTTTATGGAAAGCAAGCCCGTGGCTGAACAAGACATCGGTAGGCAGTTGCTGCTAGAAACGGCCGCCTATGCAGAGTCGTCGGTGTGTCGGCGCAAGATGTTGCTCCACTATTTCGGCGAAGAGTATACGGAAGACAATTGTCATAACTGCGACAATTGCTTGCACCCCAAAACCAAACGCGAGGCAAAGGAGGCGTTGCTCATCGTTTTGAAGGCTGTTCTGGCCATAAAGGAGAATTTCAGAAGTGACTATGTTATCGACTTCGTTAAGGGTAGGGCGACCGACGACCTTGTGTCGCACAAGCATAACGAGCTGGAAGATTTCGGTGCGGGCGAAGACGAAGACGACAAGGTTTGGAACCCCGTGATACACCAGGCGCTTATCGCGGGATACCTGAAAAAGGACGTGGAGAACTATGGCTTGCTGAAACTTACTGCCGCAGGGCGCCGTTTCATCAAGCAACCGCAGTCGTTCATGATTGTGGAAGACACTGACTTTGAAGACGATTTCGTGGAAGAGTCGCGCGACAGCTGTGGCTCTACCCTCGACCCCGACCTGTATATCATGCTCAAACAGCTGCGTAAAGACATGGCCGAACGGCTTAACGTGCCGCCTTATGTCATTTTCCAAGACGTGTCTGTGGAGCAGATGGCTGTGGCATATCCCATTACGCTCGAAGAATTGCAGAACATCCCCGGTGTGGGCGTGGGTAAGGCCAAACGCTACGGAGAGGCTTTCTGCCAACTGATAAAGAAACATTGCGAAGACAATCAAATAGAGAGACCTGAAGAATTAAGAGTAAGAACCGTAGCCAAGAAATCTATGAACAAGGTAAAAATCATACAAAGCATCGACAGACAAATTGCGCTGGACGACATTGCCATAGCCCTTAACCTGGGATTTGACGACCTATTGAGCGAAATTGAAACCATCGTTAACAGTGGAACGAAACTGAATATCGACTATTTCCTTGACGAGGTGATGGACGAAGACCGCGTGGACGACATCTACGACTATTTTAGAACGAGCGAAACAGACGACCTGGATGTGGCTATTGAGGAACTGGGCGGCGACTATACCGAAGAGGATATAAGGCTGGTACGCATCAAGTTCCTTTCGGAAATGGCAAATTAAGTTGCGCCTTGGTTGCTTAGCGCGTAATGTACGTGGCTTGCGTGGCATTGCCAAAGCCGGCGAAAGTGCGTTTTTAAGCACACACATGGCTAGTTGTTTTTATGCCCAACAAAACATAAACAGGCACAAGGTTATGCTAAGGAGCATGCCTTGTGCCTGTTTGGATTAGTGGGGGATGTGCATCGTTTTCGCGCTTTTCCTTCCTGTTTTTTGCCCTATTAGGGCTTTGGTTAGTGGGGAAGTGCGCCTCGTTTCAGCGTTTTCCTTCATCGCAACATAGGTTGTTTACAAACTAAGAACGTGTTGTTTGGTCTTCGTATCCATGTTGCGCTGAAAGGCCGTTGACCTTAATCTTTAGACGTTTATATATAGGAAAGGTGTGGAAACCGATAGAGAGGGGATGAAAGGAACGCCAATAACCTGGTTGTGAAATTTGGCGTAACGACAGTTTGTTATACCCGAACGGGTGCAAGAGCAGCTGTCTTTTTTGCTCCATTTGCCGTGTTTATATGAACAAATGATGCAAATATAACCTAAAAACTTGTTTATATGTAAAATAAATCTTAAATTTGCGTACGTAAATACGCATATTCAACCAAGAAGGGCGTGTGCCGAGGCGTTGTGCCCTGACACATACTATATACTAGCCACATCGCTAACCCTGTGCCGACTGTTCTCCATGAAATGCCGACACGCAAACAACTAGCTATACAATAGCCATGAACAAGGCTTACCAGATGCGTTAGCGCAACCTGTTGCCCATGTGAACATGGACTACAAGAATACCAATCTCAAAACAACTGATTATGAAAAAGAACCTAGTGCTAAGAGGCTTTGCCTTATGTTCACTTCTGCTTTTTCCCCTTTTCTGCGCATGGGCCGTTGTTCCCAGTGCTGATAAGGACGCGCAACGTGCGCCCCTTACGCAAAAGGGCGACGACGGAAGGGTGGATGTGCGGGGCAATGTAGTGGCCGATGAAGACGGGTTGCCCGTGATGGGAGCTACCGTAACGGCAACGGCCACAGGCCAAAAGGCCGTCACCGACGGCGATGGAAACTTCTTTTTGCCCAGCATTCCGCAAGGAAGTGAGCTGCGCGTTACCTATGTGGGCATGCACGCCCTAAGTGTTAAGGCCAAGGCTGGCCTTACGATAAGGCTCAAATCAGATGCCAAAATGCTCGACGAGTTTGTGGTAACGGGTATGTTCAACCGAAAAAAGGAGGGTTTTACAGGCTCAGCCGTCACCATTAAGGGCGAAGACATCAAGCGTTACAGCACCACCAACATCGCCAAAGCCTTGTCGGCCATCGCCCCAGGCTTGCGTATTGCCGAGAATATCGTCAATGGTTCTAACCCCAACGGCTTGCCCGACATGCGTATGCGGGGCGGAGCAAACATGGATTTGGGAAGTTCTGCCGGTAGTAAGCTGTTGGCTGTGCAGGGCGAATACGAAACTTACGCCAACCAACCGCTACTTATCATGGACGGATTTGAAATTAGCGTGCAGGCCTTGGCCGACCTCGACCCCGACCGCGTTGCATCTATCGTCATGCTTAAAGATGCTGCTGCCACGGCCATCTATGGCTCGCGAGCCGCCAATGGCGTTATCGTTATCGAGACGAAAACGCCAAAGCCTGGGCGGATATGGGTTACTTACGGCGGAGAACTGCGCATTGAAAACCCCGACCTAACGGGCTATAACCTGATGAACGCCCGCGAAAAACTAGAAGCCGAACGCATTAGCGGACTGTACACCCAGGGTGGACCAACAGTGGATAAATGGAGATTGTACCAATCTAAGCTGCGACAGGTTCTGTCGGGAGTGGACACTTATTGGCTAGACAAGCCGTTGCAAACCTCTTTACAGCAACGGCACACCGTTACGTTAGAGGGTGGCGACGAGGCTTTGCGCTATCGTTTGTACGTGGGCTACAACCATTCGCCTGGTGTGATGAAGGGTAGTAAGCGCGATGTGCTAACGGGTGCGCTCGACTTTCAATACCGATTGCCGAAGGTGTTGCTCAAAAATAGCATCGCAATAGATAATTCTACGGCCGACGAATCGCCTTGGGGAAGTTTCGATCAGTACACCCAACTCAACCCATACCTTAGACCTTATGGCGAAAATGGCGAGTTGTTGAAACACCTTGACAACTTTTCGGGATTGGGCGGAGAAGTAGATTACCTCAATCCGATGTACAACACCACTTTCAACAGCAAAGACCGAAGTAAGAATTTCAGCGTGCGCGAACTGTTCAAAGTGGAGTATACGCCCCTGCAAGACCTGCGCTTTGAGGCTGCCTTCTCACTATCGAAGAGCGTAGGCAACCGAGATAAGTTCCGTCCTGCACAGCATACGGCCTTTGATGGACAAACCGATCCCACGCTGCGAGGCGATTATCGCCGCAGCCAAAGCGAGTTGGTGAAGTGGGGCGTAGACCTTACGGGTAGCTGGAACAAGCAATTGGCCGACCATTATATAACGGCCAATGCCCGAATGAGCGTTCAAGAACATAGCCGAGAAACATACGGCAACTATGTTACGGGCTTTCCCAACGACAATATGGACAACTTGCTCTTCGGAAAGAAGTATAACGAGAAGGTAGACGGCATTGAAACCACCAGCAGAAGTATTGGATGGGTAGTGGCCGGCGGCTATTCGTATAAGTATAAGTACTCGGTAGACTTTAACTTGCGACTCGATGGTTCGTCAGAGTTTGGCAAAGACAACCGTTGGGCACCATTCTGGTCAACTGGTTTGCGCTGGGACGTGAAGAAAGAGTCGCTCTTGGCCAACTTGTCGTGGCTCTCCGACTTCGTTCTGCGTGCCACCTATGGCACAACGGGCTCGCAAGGGTTCAACCCTTACCAAGCTCACGGCTATTACACCTACGCCAACTTGCTTTTGCCCTATTACTCTTCGGATGCCACGGGCAGCGAAATACTGGCCATGCACAACGAGAAACTGAAGTGGCAAACAACGCGCAACCTAAACTTCGGCTTAGAGCTAGGTGCGCTAGACCATCGGCTTACCGCACGCGTGGAATACTATCGTAAGGTTACCAGCAACATGATAACAATGGTTAGCCTTGCGCCATCGGTGGGCTTTGCACAATATCCGGAGAACATCGGTAAGCTAGAAAACCGCGGTTGGGAACTAACGCTCTCGGCCATACCTTATCGCAACGTGGCACGGCAGTCGTATTGGACCGTCACCCTTAACGGATCGCACAATACAGACAAGCTGCTGGAAATATCAGAGGCCATGCGCCACATCAACGAAGTGAATGCCGGCAACCTGAAAAACGCCCCTTTGCCGCGCTACGAAGAGGGACAGTCGATTAATCGCATTTGGGTGGTGCGCTCTTTGGGTATCGACCCCGCATCGGGCAACGAGATATTGCTGAAACGCAACGGCGAAATGACCAGCGCAGTGAACTGGGATGCGAAGGATGCTGTGCCTGTTGGCAACACCGAACCAACTTGGCAAGGCCACATCAACACCTCGTTCACTTACATGGGCTGGGGTATCGACGTGAGTATGCTGTATCGTTTCGGCGGACAGGTGTACAATCAAACCCTTATCGACAAGGTTGAGAACGCCAATCTTAAATATAATGCCGACCGCCGCGTAACGCAACTGCGATGGCTAAGGCCTGGCGACAAGGCCATGTTCCGCGAAATAACCCCCCGCGGGTCGGAAACGAAGGCCACTTCGCGTTTCGTCATGGACGAAAACGTGCTGCAAGGCAGTTCGCTTTCGCTCTATTACCGCATGGACCGCAACAATACACCCTTCATTAAACGCGTGGGCGTTAACTCGGCAAGGCTCGCTTTCAACATGGAAGACCTCTTCTACCTCTCCACCGTTAAGCGCGAAAGGGGTACAAGTTATCCTTTCTCACGCCAATTTATATTCTCGCTCAACGTCGGATTTTAACTAAGGAGGACACAATGATGAAGAAAATACATATATTATTGCTGGTGGCGATGTTGGGACTTACCGCTTGTAACAACTGGTTAGACGTAGAACCCAAGACCTCCATACCCACCGATAAACAGTTTAGCTCGGAGTCGGGCTTTAAAGATGCCCTTACGGGCGTGTACATCAAGCTTGGTTCGGCCACGCTTTACGGCGCCGACCTCTCTTATGGCTACATAGACGAGTTGGGCGCACTGTACACGGGCTATCCCGGATACGAGACTTCGGCTGTTTTCGACCAAAGTTTCGTGTACGATTACGATAATAAGTTCAAGTCGAAAAAGAACGCCATATACGCCGATCTCTATAATGTTATCGCCAATGTGAACAACATTATCGGCTATACCGAGACCAAACGCAACGTGCTGGTAACGCCCCGCTATTACGAAACCATACGCGGCGAGGCCTTGGGCTTGCGTGCCTTTTTGCATTTCGACCTGTTGCGCCTCTTCGGACCTATATATAAAGAGGAGCCCAACGCAAAGGCCATACCTTATAGAACCACATACAACCGCGTGCCAACGCCCGTGTTAACTGCCCAAGCGGTGGTAGAGGCGGTGCTGAAAGACCTGCACGAGGCCGAGAGCTTGCTCAAAACGTCCGACCCACTCGACTTCTTCACCGACCCAGACGCCGAGGAGTACAAGTTGAAGAACGGCTTTTTGGTAAACCGCGAGTTCCGAATGAACCTCTTTGCCGTTAAGGCCATGCTTGCTAGGGTGTACTGTTATAAGGGCGATGCCGAAAGTAAAGCCTTGGCCGTAAAGTATGCGCGCGAGGTGATTGATGCCAACGAGCATTTCAAACTCATTGATGCGCAGTCGGCCGCCAATTATAATTCCATCCGTTATAGCGAGCAAATCTTCGGCATTTCGATACACGAACTCGACAAGTTGCTTACGGCTAACCACATGGATGCCGAGGGTAAGCGCAGCGACATGCACTATACCACGAGCGAAGACAACTTCAACGAGTTCTACGAAACCGCTGGCGCAGGCGTAACCGATTGGCGCAAGCTGCCCGAAATGTTCGAACTTACGGGCAGTAGCGACGTTGTGGCCTTCTGCCGTAAGTACAACCAAAAGCCTTTGAAGGAGGCTTACGGCTATGTTGGGGCAAATGCCATACCGCTAATTCGCTTGCCCGAAATGTATTATATCGTGGCCGAGTGCGAACCCAATGCACAGAAAAGCGCCGATGCACTTAATGCTGTGCGCTTTGCACGCGGCATATCGTTTACCGACGAGATACGAACCGAGCATTACGACGACCCCGAACCCATGCCGGGTGTTAGCAGAACGCAAACCAAGCGCATCAACGAAATCATGAAAGAGTATCGTAAGGAGTTCTTTGCCGAGGGCAAACTCTTCTTCTTTCTCAAAGCGCACAACTACGAAACATGGTTGGGATGTGCGGTGAAGAGTATGTCCAAGGCGCAATACCAAATACCGCTGCCCGACGGAGAAACGATACATGGTAACAACAATTAAGCGTAAAAAGGTATGAAACACATCTTATATATACTCTCCGTGCTGTTTGCATCAGCCGCTTTTGTGGGGTGCAAGCAAAACGAAATAGAACTTTACGACCAGTCGCCACGCCTAAACTTCGAGTCGAGTCAACGTATTATAGAGTTTGTAGACACCGATTACATAAAGAAAACGGCGTTTAAAGCCGACAGCTTTGAGGTGCGCATACAAGGCGTACACCTCAATGCGCCCCGCGATTTTTGCCTGAAAGTGCAGTCGGCAGAAGGATATGAGGCCGCACCCGAACTGGAATTGGCAGACAAGTACACCTATTCGGCCCTCGATACCGTGTGCCAAACCTATCGTTTACGCGTGAAACGCCCCGAACTGAAATGGGGAAACAAGGCCTTCGGCTGTTATATGGCGTTCGATTTGGGCAACGCTGCCCATCAGTTCGACAAGGGACTGGTGGAGAAACACCAAATGTTGGTGAACGTGCGCTGGCGGTTGAGGCCCTATGATTGGGAAGAAGGAGATTGGGGAAAGTACAGCAATGGCAAGTACATCTTTATGATGGACGTGCTGGGCAAGGCCTATTCTAACATTTCTTACGACGATTATGAAACCGTTACCAAAGCCTACGAGGAATATGTGAAGGCCGGAAAGCCCGACATACTGGACGATGACGGCAATGTCATATCGTTCTAGGCAAGGTACGTGTGTGGCTTTCGGGGATATGATGGCAACTTCCTTGCCGCCTTTATCTTCTGAAATGCCATAAGTAAGTTCTTATATGGGACAGGTAATTGGATTTATAAATCCGTCTGGCAATGAGTAATGGGTCAATACAATGCCGCTTGTACAGGGGCTACAAGCACCTTGTAGTGTCGGTACAAGCACCTTGTAGCAGCAGTTCAAGCCTCTTGTAGTGCCAGTACAAGGCCCTTTGTAGCGATTAAAAGCGTGCACGTGGTGCCCCTGTTTGTTGCTTACAGGCTGTTGCAGGCAATGCCTAGTCTTTTTACCATAGAGTGTAAGCCCCGATGCGAACGACCATTCGGGGAGAAAAATAATAAACGATAAGAAAACGACAATGAAACCAAAACTCGCGAAAACAATTCTTGCATCTCTCTTGGCGTTTGCCTTGGTAGGATGCTACGAAGATAAGGGAAACTACGATTATCAGGATGTGAACGGCGTTACCATAGAACTTGCCGAACAGCAAGTGCGCATGCCAAAGGTGGACGATGTGGAGGCTACGCTTACGCCAACCATCGTGCAAACGAAGGAAACTGGTGAAGAAAACCTCGACTTTCAATGGCTGATAACCAAAGAAGGAGCCAAGGCCATGTCGGATAAGATGACCGACTACACCCCATACGCCCAGGGAAAAGCCTGTAAAGTGACGGTGAAAAGCGGACAAACGGACAACATTGGGTTGCTGCTTGTTGTGACAGACAAGCTTAACGGCACGCAATGGTTTAAAATAACGCAGGTGAAAATAGTGAAACCATTCAACCCTTGTTGGTTTGTGCTGCACGAACAAGGTGGGAAAGCCCAGTTGGGAGCCGTTGAAGGCACGCCCGAAGGGCACTTTGTGTTTGCCGACGTCTACCAATCAGAACGCAACGAGCCTTTCCCGCTTAGCGGTAAGCCATTGGCCGTGGCTGCACGTAAGGTATATGGAAACAAAGAGGCTGCCAGTTTGTTCGGCTTTTGGGGCTTTACGGCCAATCCAGGTATGGTAATCGCCACCACAGAAGGCGTGGCTTTTGTTACGCCCAGTACGCTTGCCGTAAAGTATTCCACAGACAAAATACTCTTCGAACCCATTGCCAAGGGCACGCCAATAAAGATAGACAACTATAAGATGGACACCCATGGCGAGCTGTTTGTTAATAATGGCAAGGCCTATTTTGCCCACATGGATGGCACGTGCGTGCCTTATTCGCTCAAAGAGGGCGACAAGTACCCCGCCATCTCGGCTTATGGGGCTGGCAATAACGCCTTGTACTTCTACGATTCGGGTGCCCATCGTTTCTTGAAACGTGGCTCTTTGGGCTTGCAAGACTTCTATGGCACGCCCAAATCATCGGCTTCGTTACGCAAGGGGTACGGCTCGTGGACCGATCGGGGCGTACTTCTGAAACCTGTTGGGCAACGAGGCACCTACGTAAATGTGTTTGATCCCGACAATGTACCTGCCGAATTGACCATTGCCGACATTGTGGCAGGCGGTGCTTTTGGCAATCAGCTATATGCTGTTGGCTATAACAATGCCGGCAAGCGGTTAACCGTGTTCAAGTTCAGCTGTCGTAGCACGGAGCCATTTTGTGCAGCTAAATACACCGTAGACATGCCGGGCGAGGTGAATTTAAAGATCGCTAAGTTCACCGCAAGTTATGCTTATTCGGCCGATTTGCTCTTTATGGCTGCTGCAAATAAGGTGTATCGTATAGACTTAAAGCGCAATAAGGTGGTGGAAATATATGCTGCACCTGCCGATGCACAAGTGGTTTGCGCGAAGTTTAAGGACCGCGAAACGACAGAAACCCTAGGTACGACGTTGGGCGTGGCCTATAATCAGGGCGGTAAAGGTACAGTGGTTGAACTGAAACTCACGGCCGCCGGCGACTTGGCACGTACTTCTAACGCTAGTTTTGTTTATGGCAACGGCAGTCTGCCCTTTGGAAAAATAGTCGACATCGCATTTAATTACGAATAAAGGCCATGTATAGAAACGCCCGTCTGTTGGCTTTTCGCCATCGGCGAACGTTTCTTGCGTAAGCTTTCAACATCTGTCATCATGTATCGTAGATTGTGTTTGGTTGTCTTTTCTGCCTTATTGTCTTTTGTGGCTAAGGCGCAAACGGCCCCGCATTTCTTCGCAAACAACCCGCAAGCGCTTGTCTACCACGGACTATTCACAACATATAAGGTGGGCGAGCGGCTTTATTGGGAAATCCCCGACACGCTGTTGGGACGCGAATTTGTGGTGTCGCTCACCGTATTAACCGCCCCAAAGCCGGCAAAAATAACCAGGGAGGGACCCAAGTGGGGGTATGCTGGCGACATGGTTGGCCCTGTTTTCTTCGGTATAGAGGAGCATGGAGACAAGTTATGGATTACGCATCCGCAGTACAAGCGCATGTTGGTAGACAGCACTTCGGTGTTTTCGCGCCTGGCATTGCAAAGTTCTACCACCCGACTTTACGACCGTCTGCCCATCGTGCAACGCTCGCCCAACAGCCTTTTGGTTGAAGTGGGCGAGTGGTTTAAGGACTTTCCGCTATTCTCCCTGGGCATTGCGTACTACGATTTGCGACTGGGCGAAAAGCAAAAGCAGTTTGATAAGATTGAACGGATAGACGTAAAGCCCGGCCGTTTCTTGTTTCAGATTTTGCGTAAATACGAACGGAAGTCGCTCTTTCCTGATACGGAGTCTGACGATACAACCTCGCAAGCCGACTTTTGGCGAACGGGCGTGTGCATTGCATTGATGCCTAAACAGCCAATAGAACCCGTGGCAACACATTCGAGAGCCTTTTTTCGCATCAATCGCACATGTTACGATGCCAAGGGTGCACCCCGTCGGCGCGCGTTCGTTAAGCGTTGGCGGCTGGAAGTGCCGCCTGCGTTGCGCCAACGCTACCTAAACGGCGAACTAGTTGAACCCGTACGCCCCATCGTGTTTTATGTAGACCGCCAAATGCCGCCGCAATATCGTGCTGCCGTAATGCAAGCCGTGCGCAATTGGCAACCTGCATTCGAGCAGGCAGGCTTTAAAAACGCCATTGATGCGCAGCTTGCACCAGCCGATTCGGCCAATCCCGACTTCTGCCCCTACGATATTGGCGTGCCGTTTATCTCTTGGAAAGAGTCTGCTTTCCGCAATGCCTACGGCCCTACGCCGTGCGAACCGCGCGCTGGCGAAGTGGTGGGCTGCCATATTGGTGTGTTTAGCGGGGTGTTAGACCTGCTTAGGCAGTGGTATTTCGTGCAATGTGGAGCCAACGACCCTGTGGGACGACAGGCGAACTTGCCCGATTCGGTGATGAATGTGTTGCTTGAAATGGTTCTTACGCACGAAGTGGGCCACACTTTGGGGCTAGAACACAACTTTTTGGGTTCGGCGCACTTCTCGATAGACAGTCTTCGCAATGACGCTTTCCTCACGCGTAACGGCATAACAACCTCGATAATGGACTACGTGCGGTGCAATTACGCCCTTCGGCCAACGGATAAGGCTAGCTTGCGCAACCGCATTGCGCGGCTTGGCGTGTACGACCGCTGGGCGATTGAATGGGCTTACCGTCTTTTCCCTGGTAAGGATGCGGCCGAAAGAGCGGCTAACCGCGAACAGTGGGCGAAGAAATGTCGGGCAGATAGCTTGCTGGCTTTTCGCGACGGACTGGACGTTATGGCGCAAGCAGAAGACTTGGGGAACGACCATTTGGCCGTTAATGCACAAGGAATGGAGAACTTACGCCTGCTATGTGCCGACTCAACCTATTGGATTTGGCGCGACAGCGTGGAGCGCAGCCGCTTTCGCGACCGCCAGGAAGGGCTTGTGGAGCACTATTACGACATGCTACGCCAGGTAATGGCGCACTTTATTGGCAAACGCATCGCCCCCTCTGCAGATTCGCTAATCTTCGTTATCGAACCCCCAGCCGTGGCGCATCGCACGCTGAACTTTATAGAAAAGCATCTTTGGCATCCGCCTTATTGGCTCTTTGATGCGGAACGTGGCCGCCTGTTGGGCATCAACATGAAAGACAAAAGGGATAAGTTTTGCGAGGAAGTTTTTGAGATATGGAAACAAGCGTTAATGGAAATAGATAGTTGGGACTGCTCTCAATCGCCGCGATTAACGTCTGTTGAGATGTTGCGGAGTGCCTATACGGCTTTGTTTGTGTCGCAAACAGGAACAACGAAAGGTAAAGAACTGTTGCAAGATTTTCGCGAGAAACATCTCAAGCTGCTTTTGAACTTGAACGGAGAAGAGGCCACTTCCATCTCGGCCCCTTTGCTTGTAGAGGTTAATTGGCAGATGGGCAAAGTGTGTGTGCCCACCAATAAAAAGCCGTTAAGGGGTAGGCGACAAGTTAGGCGGAAGTAAACGGGCGTGGTATAATGTCCACGCCTTGGTGCGTACCCTCATCAGCGATGCTTTGATGAGTGTGCTTTCGCGCGCCCATATATAATAAGGAGTAGTGCAGGGCATCACACGATAAGATGTCTTTCTCCGTATAGGCTGGTTCTAAAAAAATATCTTTGTTGGCTTTATTGTTGCGTTGTTGTTAGCCTATTGTCGCGACATGGGGTGTCTGATAGGCCAACAACAACGCATAGTAGTGTAAATGCCCCAACCTGTTTGGGTTTATATTAGGGTTGGTTATTCGGCATAATTGGCGCGGCTTGCGGATTGGTTTGTTTCGAGAATGGCCAGCGTGCAGTCCCGAACAAAGGCAACAAGCGCGTTCCCTTTGTCGGCAGCGTACAAGTTAAGCGGTGCTATTACGCCGCACCCTCTTGCCTTATCTCACCACAAATTTCTTTTTGCCGACAATGTACATGCCTTTCGGCAGACCCATTAAGGCATCCTCTTGTTGCACGTTGGCACGTAGCAAGCGGCCGTCGATGGAATAAACGTTCACCAAATTTGTTTCTGCTTGCGGCAGGTTACGGATGTCTGTCGTTGCGGTTGATACGTACAGCTGAATGGGTTCTTGTTTATTCGACTTCGTATAGCATGCAAAACGCGGTTGGCTGCTATTGTAGTTAATCATACGTACGGTGGCTTGCTTGTTGCTGATAACAGCATTTCCCTCGCTGTCTATGCTTATTTGCCATTGGGCACTGGCTGCCGTTGCATCGTTTGCATTGTTTAGTGAGTTCTTCGGACCCGTGTAAGCCAAGTACTTTTTCTCAGTGGCATCAAACCACGTATAGTTCCCAGCCGTTCCGCCAAGTGTCAGCGCGTGTGGTTTCCCATTTGCATTCACTTCTGTTGTGATGGCATTTCCGGCAATTTCTACCGTAGCATACGCGCGGACATCCTTGCTTGTTGCGCTCAAAGCCGCCTTAGCCGTTTCGTTAACGATAAGGTAATATTTGCCAGCTTGCAAGTCGCTAGCCGATGTAACCTTGTAGAACACCATTGCACCTGTTGGTGGCGTGGTCTCGTTGCCTGGATTGTCGGGCTTTTTGGGCTCGTCGGGCTTATTGTTTTCGTTAGGGGCAACATAGTTGGCATAATCGAATGCCGTGCTCGTTTGCGTTCCCCACACGTATTGTTCTAGTCCGGGATAATCCACATACGGGTTCCTGTTCATTTGCAACTTATATACCGCATTGTTTCTATCCACTTCTTTTTGGCTAACAGGGTCTTTTCCCGACCAGCGAATGAACATATCCAAAGCCCATTTTGCCAGTCCGGGGTAACTGCTATTCCCATAAACGCCGCCGCTCCAAGTGCCAACCTTGTCTTCATAGCGCGTGGCCATATAGAAATAAGCCCTGGCTAAGTCGCCCTTAAATTCGTCGGCAGGTTCGAAAACTGTTCCATCATAGCCTGGTGTGGTGCTTTTTCCTAGCTTGCTAAACCCATTTTCCGACTTATATTGCTCGCCGTTAGTTTCGCCTAGGGGAAAGTTGCTGCGCTTGTTGTTGACATATCCATCTGAGGGGAACACGTGGTAGAGGTCGGCTTTCATTGGACTAGCTTTCTTGAACCAACTTTGCGGCGTGGTGTGTTCTCTGTTATACACGTCGCCCTCTTTCTTATAACTCCCCTGATGGCCTGTTTCGGGGTCGTATTTGGTTATGTTCGAGTAGATGTCCCAAATCGTACCGTCTGGTCGGACGTCGGTTGTTTGGTACGCTTTCCAAAGTGCATTGTAACCTATGTCTACCGCACCTGTGGAGATAATTTTGCTTAGGGCGGTCTTTAATGCCTCTCCCTTTTGTCCGTTAGCGTCCTGGTAATATGTTCCCGAACCGTTCGGACCTTGTGCCCATGCGCATGTGGCCACGGCAAGTGCAAAGAAGATGTGTGTAAATCTTTTTATTCCCATATCGTTTTTATTTGTTTATAGTTGGTGTTTTGCAAATGTAACGATTTTCTTTCAGATATGTGGCCATTGTCTTGCTTTTTTCTTTCGGCTTTCTATGTAGGTGTGTTTCCGTGAATTAGACCAACGATAATGCGCCGAAATGGACAAATGCCCCTTGGCCGATTTGCCTTAAACTCATTTCCACGTAAGTTGCAAAGTGAGGTAGTGTCTTAGGTCTAGGGTGTTAGTGAGTGAAAGATGGCAGGCTGATTGGTTAGTTCTGCGGAAAAAGTTAACTTTGCAACATGCAGCAACGCTTGGCTGTTATTGTTTTTGGCGTTTATGATGTTATATCGTTTCCTAACTGTTGGCCTGTTATTAAGCAGTGTTTCGTTACATGCACAGAATGTGACGACCGACTCAACTTTGGTTGATAGCACCAAAACCATCGACTTGCGCGAGGTGGTGGTGTCGCAAAAGGTGGTGCAACATAAAGCTAACAAGGATGTTTATATCATTACACCACAAATTCGAGAGGGAGCGTTCACGGCGATAGACCTTCTTAAATAGCAGGTTGAGTTGGTTTTCTAAGCGATGGGGACTTAATGCCGAAGTGGAGTATGCCAAGGAAATGGTGCGCAACCCCTTGCTGCAAGGCTGGGAAGAAGTGGGACAAGACCTTTGGCAAGTGTCTTTGCAAAAGACGTTGTTGCAGCGAAGACTAAACTTGTCGCTCAATTATGTTCCGCCGCTTCGCTGGTTGGTAGGGCAGTCGCAACAACGCAATGTGGATGCCGCCTTTTACAAAGAGGTACAAAGGTTGGACTTGCGAACCTACGATAACTTGCTGATGTTTCGCGTTACATTGAGTCTGGGGCGTGGTAAACGTAAGCGGATGAAGGAGGTTAACGCACCATATATTATTGAGGAACAAAAGGGTAGGGGGCTATTATAGCCATTCTAACCAGATTTCGCATTTAATTTTGCCGGGTTATAGGGGGCTTTGCCGGCTTGTTATGGACATTTGCATTCGTACTAATGTTGATTACCTCTTCGTCTTGTGGCAATGTAAGTTGTTTTTCCTATTTGCGTATGAGTATCACTCATCCACTTACGAACTTAACCATTTTCCATTCATGAACTTATCAACTCATAAACTTGAGGTTTCATAAACTCACAAACACGTAACTCCCCCAACTCCCCAGCTCGCAAACGCACGAACCATTACGCTCGTCAACTCGTTAACATGCCAACTCGTTAATTTGAAATTCTGTCAACTTTTCAGTGTAAATTTTAACATGATGAGTGCCCTTTCTGCCAACCAACGGCTCACCTTGCTGCAAAAAATCGATTCTCGCGAGGGTTTAGTTTGGTGCAAAAAACGGTCAGTTGTACATACAGTCAAAATGAATTTTTATTTAAACATACCGCCACTAACATCCGTTTTTGGGTTGTTTGTGGCAAAATGAAGTGCGTTTTGGTGCTAAATGCACTGCGTTTTGATGCTAAACGCAAGGTAAAATGGTGCAAAATGCAGTGCAAAATGGTGCAAAATGCGAGCCGAAAAGCATAAAAATACACTGCAATGGTATAAACAAAGCCTTTTAGAACCATGAAAAACATGGCTGAAAAGGGCGAATTAGTTGTTAAAAAGCTGGATTTTATGGTCTAAAAGCAAACATTTGGGCGTATGGAATAATGAGTTGGCGGCCAAACTAGAAAGGCTAAATGGTGCAAAATGCGGCTTTTGTTCTTGAAAATGGACAAAACGAAAGCCGTGGAAGGCTAGAAATAGTGGCGATTTGCCTGCTTTTTAACCTAAATTTTCGCTAGAACGGAGTGAAAATCGGAGCGGTATTGTAAAATAAAATTTAATTTTTTAAGTTTTTGAGTTGATGGGTTGATGAGGTTGTGAGTTGATGAATTGAGGGGTTGATGAGGTTGAGAGTTAAAGATGGTTGGTAAAGGCAAAGCACACAACGGACCGCCCTAGTAAGACGAGTTTGAAATGCAACGAGAGCTTTTGTGAAATGCGCCAAAAGAAAGCGGCAGCACCGTTAGAGGAACTGCCGCTTGCCTAGTATGTCTTTTTGTTGAATTATCAGATGCTCAAAAGGAAATTGGAAAAGTCTTCTATCGAAGTCAGGTCTACCGTTTTAACATCGGCTTGTGCCCTAACACGTTTCTTTTTCCTGCCTTTCCATACCACCTCCATCATCTTCTTTACATTCCCTTGGGCGTTAATAAATTGCACGTTGGTGTGGTCTAGCTGCAAATTGTAGAGTTCGTCGGCGAATGAGCGAGATATAAAAGTAACTTCCGCCATGTCGATGTCGTAGCATCCGTCTCTTGCTATTGCCTCTTTCAAAGCTGCAATAGGTATTCGCGAGCGAACTTCTGCGCCAATAATGTCTTTAACTCTTATTTTACTCATAACTCTTAAATGTTTATTATTCTACATAGTTGTAAAAGCTAAATCCGTTGGGAGCGGTTAAAGGAACGTTTTCGTTAAGTCAAATGAACAATGTCTAGCTTGCTCGGACATAGTCATGGCGAGAAAACGCACTTTTGAGGAACGAAAAAAGAACTTTTACCAAAATGATGGTGCCATTCCATCTATATTCTTCTGGGATGTTAGCAGGCACTATGCCATTTTCGTCGTGCCTATAAAAGGCTGTTCCCGACAGCATGAAAAATGCTCCTCGCAGGCCGTTCACAATCATCTCTCTGGACTTAGATATGCCATATCCTCTGTTTTCTGCGTCTGGCCTGTCTTTTGTTGAGTATCCCTCGTTGGCTATTCTTAATGCTTCAGCCTCATTAGTTCCGATTTCGTTGATGTATTTATTTGTGTCAACGTAGCTACCGTATATCGTCTTTCCACAGTCGGCGATGGTGATATACAGGTCTTTCTTCACTTTTTGGCAAAACAAATACCCATGTTCACTTTCTGCAAAGATACCGATTGTTTCACCATGTAACAAACAATACGTGTAGTTTAACACATCAATAAGACAGACAAGATACTCAAAAATCAAACAAAATCTGCACTGGGTCTATCGACTGATTAGGGTGTAGCATAAACGTACCAAAATCGAAAGGTTTTTAGGTGGTGGGCCAATGTTATGTTGCCGAACATGCCTTAATAAATAAGAAAAACGCGGTAAACCATCAGCTTTGTGGAATTTTATTGCTAAATTTGCATGCAATAAATTTCTAAATTCTCCACTATGTCATCATTTGTTGCAGATAAAATTGTGATGGACGGCCTTACATACGACGACGTCCTGCTCATACCCGCTTACTCCGACGTGCTGCCTAAGACAGTAACGTTGAAAACAAAGTTCTCTCGGAATATCGAATTGAACATCCCTTTCGTTACGGCCGCTATGGATACTGTAACCGAGGCGGCCATGGCCATAGCCATAGCACGCGAAGGAGGCATCGGCGTGATACACAAAAACATGTCTATTGAAGAACAAGCGCACGAAGTGGCCGTGGTGAAACGAGCCGAGAACGGAATGATTTACGACCCCGTTACGATACGGCGCGGGCGTACGGTGAAAGATGCGCTCGACATGATGCGCGACTACCATATCGGTGGAATACCCGTTGTTGACGAAGACAATTGTTTGGTGGGTATCGTTACCAATAGGGACTTACGCTTTGAACATCGACTAGATAAGAAGATTGACGAGGTGATGACGAGCGAAAACCTTGTGGTGACACATCAGCAGACCGACTTGGCTGCCGCTGCAAAGATACTGCAAGAAAACAAAATTGAAAAGTTGCCCGTGGTGGATGCCAACAATCGCATCGTGGGACTAATTACATATAAGGACATTACCAAGGCAAAGGATAAGCCTATGGCCTGCAAAGACGAGAAAGGACGATTGCGCGTGGCCGCCGGTGTGGGCGTTACGGCCGATACTTTGGACCGCATGAAAGCCCTTGTTGAGGCTGGTGCCGACGCGATTGTTATCGATACGGCGCACGGACATTCGAAGTATGTGGTGGAAAAGCTTGTCGAGGCTAAGCGCGCATTCCCCAATGTAGACATCGTTGTGGGTAATGTGGCCACTGGCGAGGCTGCAAAACTGCTGGTGGAACATGGTGCCGACGCCGTAAAGGTGGGCATCGGGCCTGGCTCTATCTGCACAACACGTGTGGTGGCAGGTGTGGGCGTACCCCAGTTGAGTGCCATTTACAGTGTGTTTGATGCGCTTAAAGGTACGGGCGTGCCACTTATCGCCGACGGCGGACTGCGCTATTCGGGCGATGTGGTTAAGGCTTTGGCCGCTGGCGGTAGCTCGGTGATGATTGGTTCGCTGGTTGCCGGTACGGAAGAAAGCCCTGGCGAAACGATTATCTTTAACGGCCGTAAGTTCAAAACCTATCGTGGTATGGGCTCGATGGAGGCGATGGAGCAAAAGAATGGCTCGAAAGACCGCTATTTCCAAGGCGATACGTTGGAGGCAAAGAAACTTGTTCCCGAAGGTATTGCAGGCCGTGTGCCTTACAAGGGCACGGTGCAAGAGGTGATTTATCAGCTCATTGGAGGCTTGCGTTCGGGCATGGGCTATTGTGGAGCGAACGATATTCTTGCGCTTCACAACGCTAAGTTCACCCGAATAACCAATGCGGGCGTTCTGGAAAGCCACCCGCACGACATCACCATCACGAGCGAGGCACCCAATTACAGCCGTCCTGAATAACCAATCACATGTATATATAATATAAGGTGTAACTTCTCGCCGTGCGCGGCTTTGTGCCAATAATGCCCGTCGGCGAGAAGTTTTCGCCGCTTAACCTATAACTAATGATACGTAGAGCCTTCTCTGTGGCATTGCTGTTTTGTGCTTTTGTGGCACACGCCCAAGACGACCCCACCATTATGACCATTAACGGACGGCCTGTTGGCCGTTCGGAATTCGAGTATTCGTACAACAAAAACAACACGGATAATGTTGTAGATAAGAAGACGGTGGCTCAGTATGTGGAACTCTTCGTGAACTATAAGTTGAAGGTTGAGGCTGCACTTGCCGCCCGACTAGATACCACGCAGGCCTTTCGCAATGAATTTGCCGACTATCGCGACCAACAGGTGCGCCCTTCGTTCGTTAACAACGACGACGTGGAAAAGGCGGCACGTCAGCTATACGACGACACAAAGCAGCGCATTGAGGGGCAAGGCGGACTGATAAGGGTGGCGCACATTATGTTGTTGTTGCCCCAAAAGTCGGCCAAAGACTTGCAACGCCGCGCCGAACAGCGCATCGACTCTATTTATAATGCCCTTAAACGCGGGGCCGACTTCGCGGCATTGGCTCGTAAACTGTCTGACGATAAAGGCTCGGCGCAACAAGGTGGCGAACTGCCTTGGCTGCAAAAAGGTCAAACGCTGAAAGAGTTTGAAGACGCAGCCTTCGCCCTCAAGCCGGGCGAGATAAGCAAACCCGTGCTTTCGCCAGCGGGTTACCATATCATTAAGATGATAGAACGGCGCAGCTTTCTGCCTTACGACTCGGTAAAGGCCGACATCTTGGCCTACATCGAGCAGACAAACATGCGCGAACAAATTATCGACAACAAGCTGAACGAATTGGCTAAGGCATCGTCCACGCCCCGCACAACGGCCGACGTGCTACAAGAACGCGCACAAGCAATGCAAGCAAAAGACCCTGCACTGAAGTTCCTTATCCAAGAATATCACGACGGGTTGTTGCTTTACGAAATAAGTAACCGCACTGTTTGGGAGAAAGCGGCGAAAGACGAAGAGGGTTTGCGCTATTATTTCAACAAGAATAAGAAGAGATATGCCTGGGACAGTCCGCGATTTAAGGGCATTGCCTGCTATGCCAAGAGCAAGGCCGACTTTAAGGCAGCAAAGAAAATGGTAAAGAATTTGCCCTTTAACGAATGGAACGAGGCTCTAAGAAAGGCTTTTAACAACGATTCTACCATCCGCATAAAGGCCGAACGGGGTGTGTTTAAGCTTGGAGACAACCCTGTGGTGGACCGCGATGCCTTTAAGCAAAAGGTTGCAATAAAGGACGATGCCAACTTCCCCGTTGTGGGCGTGATAGGAAAGAAACTTAAAGCCCCCCAGGAAATGGACGATGTAAGGGCGCTTGTAGTGGCCGACTTCCAAGAAACATTGGAGAAAGAATGGGTGAAAGACTTACGAAAACAATATAAGGTGGAAGTGAACGAGGCGGTATTAAAGACCGTGAACAAGCACTAAACGCCCCGATAACGACATATATAAAAACGATGAGAACCAACACGAAGATATTCTGCGGCCTGTCTGCCATGATCTTGACTGCCGCCATTTCTGCCAATGCCAAGCAAGGATTGGCTACAAAGGTTGCTGAAAACGATAGTACTGCAACTGCAACCAATAAGCCCGTGAAAACCGAACCAGCCGTGCCAGAAACAAGTGTGGTTGACGAAGTTATATGGGTGGTGGGCGACGAACCCATACTGAAATCGGACGTGGAGGCCGCTCGCTTGCAGGCCGAGAACGAGGGACACAAGTTTAAAGGCAACCCCGATTGCTCCATTCCCGAACAATTGGCTTTGCAAAAGCTTTTCCTTCACCAAGCTGCCATCGACAGCTTGGAGGTGAGCGAGTCGGAAATTTCACAAGGAATTGAGGAACAGATAAACTATTGGATACAGCTGATAGGTTCGAAAGAGAAACTGGAAGAGTATCGCAAGCAAACCGTTTCGGAGATGCGACAGGCAATGCACGACGACTATAAGAACAATCGCCTTATCGCCATGATGAAAGAAAAGTTGGTGAGCGATGTGAAAGTGTCGCCTGCCGATGTGCGCAAGTACTTCAAGGACCTGCCTGCCGATAGCATTCCTATGGTTCCTACAATGGTAGAGGTGGAGATTATCACCCAAAACCCAAAGGTGAAGACCGAGGAAGTGAACCGTATTAAGGACCAATTGCGCGAATATACCGACCGCGTAACCAAGGGAGAGACAACTTTTGCAACCCTTGCACGCCTTTACTCGGAAGACCCAGGCTCGGCAAGACAAGGTGGAGAGTTGGGCTTTACGGGTAGAGCGGCGTTCGACCCGGCCTTCGCTGCCGTGGCTTTCAACCTTACCGACCCCAATAAGATTTCGAAAATCGTTGAAACGGAGTTCGGTTATCACATCATACAGCTTATCGACAAGCGCGGCGACAAGATTAACGTGCGCCATATCTTGCTGAAACCGCGCATCGCACAAGACGACATCGACCGTTCGAAAGCGCGCCTCGACTCCATCGCCAGCGACATAAAGGCCGGTAAGTTCTCGTTCGAAGAGGGGGCAACGTTCATCTCCGACGACAAGGACACGAAAAACAACCACGGACTAATGGCCTACACCGACAGGGAGTCGCGCTCGCTGTCGTCTAAATTCCGGATGGGCGACTTGCCCACAGAGGTGGCGCGCGAAGTGGAAGGTATGAAGGTGGGCGAGATTTCTAAGCCTTTCCAAATGACCAACGCACGCGGAAAGACTGTCGTGGCCATCATCAAGTTGAAGAATAGAGTGGACGGACACCGCGCAACCATAACCGAAGACTTCCAAGTTATGCGCAATGTGGTGCTGGCCAAAGAACGTGAGAAGAAGTTGCACGACTGGGTGGTGAACAAGATAAAGCAAACATACGTTCGTATGGGCGACCGCTATAAGAACTGCGACTTTGAATATCAGGGATGGATTAAATGAGATTAAAACCAATATCGACATCTAATGGCGATAGGCATAGCGGCGTTTTATGGGCGGTGCTATGCCTTTTTGTGCTATGCTTGCTGCCTGCGCTTGCCCAAAAGAAGGTGAAAACGGCAGCAACGCAGACCGACGACCGCGTGTATCTAGTGCACTCGGACGAGCTGCGCTACGACCAATTCGGACCCGTTCCCGATGCCCAAATCGTGAAAGGAAAGGTGCAATTTATGCACAAAGGGGCGCGAATGTGGTGCGATAGTGCCTATTTTTACCAGCAAACAAACTCGTTTCGCGCCTTCGGTCATGTGCGAATGGTACAGGGCGACACGCTTTCGCTTACGTGCGAACGGGCGTTTTACGATGGTCAGGCACAGATGATGGAGGCTCGTCAGAACGTGTGGTTGAAACATCGTGGGCAAACACTCAACACAGACAGCCTTAACTACGACCGCCTTTACAACAATGCTTACTTCTTTGAGGGCGGAACGCTCACCGACAAGAACCAAAAACTGGTGGCCGATTGGGGACAATACAACACCCAAACGCGCGAGGCCGTGTTCTATTATAACGTGAAAATGATTGAGGGCGACCGCGTTATCACCACAGATACCTTGCACTACAATACGCAAAATTCGATGGCTCACGTGCTAGGTCCGTCGAAAATAACCTCTAAAACCGGTGTGATAGAAACGCGCGATGGCTATTTCGACACCAAAACGAGCAAGTCGAAACTATTCGGAAGGTCAACTGTTAACGACAAATACAAGACCATTACGGGCGACAGCCTTTATTATGACGACAAGACGGGCCAAAGCGAAGGCTACGGCGACGTGATATATGTGGACAAGAAGAATAATAATAGCTTACTTTGCCAACGTTTCAAGTATAACGAAAAAACGGGCGTGGGTTGGGCCACAGGCAAGCTTCTGGCTAAGGACTATTCGCAGAAGGATACGCTTTATGTGCATGCCGATTCGGTGAAACTTTTCACCTATAACATCAATACCGACTCGGTTTATCGCCTTGCACATTGCTTTCGCCATGTGCGCGCCTATCGAACAGACGTACAAGCCGTGTGCGATTCGATGGTGGCAAACTCTAAGGACTCGTGTCTTACCATGTATCGCGACCCCATTGTGTGGAATGCCAACCGCCAATTGTTGGGCGAAGTGATAAAGATCTACATGCAAGACAGTACTGTTCGCGAGGCACACGTGCTGGGTCAGGCGCTCTCTGTGGAGCAAATGCCCGACTCTGTGCACTTCAATCAGCTCTCGTCTAGGGATATGTTTGCTTATTTCGTCGAAGGCAACGTTCGCCGCAACGATGCCATAAGCAATGTGCGCTCCATCTATTATTCGGTAGATGAGAAGGACAGCACACTTATCGGACTAAACTATCTCGAAACCGACACCATGCGGATGTATATCTCTCCGCAGCGAAAATTAGAGAAGATATGGACAAGTCGGTTCGAGGCCACGCTCTATCCCATGACCCAAATACCGCCTGGGAAAGAACGATTGGAGGCGTTCGGGTGGTTCGATTATGTGCGGCCACTTAATAAAGACGACCTATACGAATGGCGTCCGAAGGCAGCGGGAACTGAATTAAAGAAGGTTCAGCCGCGAGTGTTGCCCAAGCAACGACTCGACGAGGATGAGAAGAGTGGGGGAAACACCAACTCTGATAAAGAGAATACAACGGAGCAAGCCACAAAGCAGCTGGCAGTGGATGACGAAAACAAGACTGATGCAGCAGCAACAAAGACTAAGTCTGCTGTAAGGTCTAGTGCGAAGAAGGGCAGTAGTGCAGCAACTGCGAAGAAATCTACTGCCAAGAGCCGAACCACAACAGCCAACCGAAAGTCTAAGTAGGCTGTTGTCGTTAGGCGTAAGTGGGCGGACAGCCCCAGTATCGAAAGAAACACGCGCGATTTTGCTGACTCCTTTCAGCCTATTATTGGGGAAGTTTGCCCGTGCTGTTTAGGCTTATCACGAAGAAATAACGTACCTATGGGAATGTTTTCAATGCGCAAACCGCGCAGGTTTCATCACGAATACATCTACGCCAACGACCGAAGACAAAGGTTGGAGGCCATAGAGCAACGCGCAAAAGAAGAGCTGGGGCTGACAGAGAAAACCGATGGACAAGACGTTTCGGCACGCGATGCCGACCGATTTCGAGGTGCATTCACCCCAACTAACAGCCACTTGCACCGCCGTGGGCAGTCTTATGGCATGGCTTTTGGTAGTCGCATCTTCCTGTTCGTGGCCATCTTCCTGTTTATGGGCTACGTTCTATTTAGGTTACTCTTGGGCTAAACCTATTGTTCTTAGGCTATTTTCTTGGCACATCTTGCCGTTCGCCCCATGTAAACACACATATTATATATAAAGGAGAAACAATCAATGAGCGACGTAATACAACTTTTACCCGACTCGGTGGCCAATCAAATAGCGGCTGGCGAGGTGATACAACGGCCTGCATCCATCATTAAAGAGCTGGTGGAGAATGCCGTCGACGCAGGTGCGACACGCATCGACGTGAACGTTATGGATGCAGGTAAGACCTCGGTACAGGTTATCGACAATGGTCGGGGCATGTCTGAAACCGATGCACGCTTGGCATTCGAGCGTCATGCCACGTCAAAGATACGTCAAGCGTCCGACCTTTTCGCCCTCAACACGATGGGTTTCCGTGGCGAAGCCTTGGCTTCTATCGCTGCTGTAGCGCAAGTGGAGCTTAAAACGCGCCTTGCCAGCGAAGAGATTGGCACGTCCATCTCTATCGCCGGCTCACAATTTACAGGACAAGAGCCTTGTGCTTGCCCCGTGGGGAGCAACTTTGTTATCGAAAATCTCTTTTATAACATCCCTGCCAGACGCAAGTTTCTCAAATCTAACGCCACTGAGCTGAACAACATCATCACTGCCTTCGAACGCATCGCCCTTGTATATCCCGATATCGCCTTCACGCTTCGCAGTAACGGAACCGAAGTTTTCAACTTGCCTTCGGTGGTTCTTAAGCAGCGCATCGTAGACGTTTTCGGCAAGCGCATCAGTCAAGACTTGCTTTCGTTCAACGTGGAAACGTCCGTTTGCAAGATACATGGCTTTGTGGGCAAGCCCGAATCGGCGCGCAAGAAAGGGGCGCACCAATATTTCTTTGTGAACGGTCGCTACATGAAACACCCTTATTTCAACAAGGCCGTGATGCAACCTTTCGAACGATTGGTGCCGCAAGGCGAACAAGTTCCTTACTTCATCTACTTTGAAGTGAAGCCCGAAGACATCGACGTGAACATACATCCCACGAAGACAGAGATAAAATTCGAGAACGAACAGGTTGTGTGGCAAATCCTTTCGGCTGCTGTTCGCGAGGCCGTAGGATTGTTCAACGATGTTCCCACCATTGATTTTGATACCGAAGGGCGTCCCGACATTCCCGTATATAACCCCAACGAAAATGCGTCTGCGCCCAAAGTGAACTATAATCCGCACTACAATCCCTTTGACGATACGCCACAAACAGCCTTGCAAACCCAAAATAATAGTAGGTGGGAGGAACTGTATGCCGGCTTGAAAGCCGACGAAGGGGCCGACCTTGGGCTTTTTCCCGATGTTGGGAGTGGCGGGCAGAGTGGGGAGACCGAGCGGATGATTGAAGACAAATCGCCTGCTCATTATCAATATAAAGGTCGCTATGTGATGACCGCCGTTAAGTCGGGGCTGATGGTTATCGACCAACACCGCGCCCATGTGCGTATTCTTTTCGAGCAATATCTTCGTCAAGTGTCCCAGCGTTCGGGCGCATCGCAGAAGGTTTTGTTTCCCGAAGTGGTGCAGTTTACGGCCACAGAAGACCTCATGGCACAGAAAATAATGCCCGACTTGCAAGGTTTAGGTTTCGAACTGACCGACCTCGGCGCGCGAAACTTTGCCGTTAATGCCATTCCCGCAGGGCTCGAAGGCATCAATCCCGTGGCGATGATACGCGACATGGTGGCAACGGCTATGGAGAAAGGGGCGGGACTGCAAGACGAAATTAACGAGGCTCTGGCTCTAAGTCTTGCTCGCAATGCCGCCTTGCCTTACGGACAAGTGTTGGGTAACGATGAAATGGAGAGCCTGGTCAACGCCCTCTTCACTTGCCAAAACGTGAACTATACGCCAAACGGACAAAAGATACTGGCCATTATGGCACAAACCGACTTGGAAAAGCTCCTTGGATAAAAGCCCTCCGCACATTCTAAAATGCTATCAATCAGGCCTGCATGCGTGTCGGCATGCAGGCCTAACTTTTGTTCTTTAATGTTTTGTAATGCCATTTTGCATATTTGAGATAAATCAAGATTACAGCATAAAGTTAGTTAAAATCAGCATTTTCGCGCCAGACTATGAAAAAATAAAGAAAATAATCACTAACTTTGCAATGTATTTAGGTAGGTACAGAATTATAGAGAGAAGATATTTTTGCTTATTAATAAATTAGTTATGAAAAAATTATTGATTGTATTGGCGCTTGCAGGGGTTTCTACTGCATCGATGGCGCAGGATTCTGATCCCGTACAAAAGTATAGCGTGGCTACCAATTCCTTTTGGAACAACTGGTTTATCCAGGTAGGTGGCGAATGGAACGCATGGTATTCTGACCAAGAGCATGGAAAGAGCCTTCCCGTTAGCCCTTTCAAAAGTTTCCGTGGAAGCCCTAGTGCTGCTATTGCAGTAGGTAAGTGGTTTACTCCTGGCATCGGTCTTCGTACCAAACTGCAAGGTATTTGGGGCAGAACCGTTGTTGACGAGAACAAGCGTGAGAACAAGTACTGGAACCTTAACGAACATGTGCTTTTGAATGTGAGCAACATGGTGTGTGGTTACAATCCCAACCGCGTTTGGAACCTCATTCCTTTCTTCGGTGGTGGACTTGGTCGCTCGATGACTCACGACCTCTATGCAATGAACCTCAGCGTAGGTGTACTTAACACTTTCCGCGTTTGCGACAGAATGGCTATCAACCTCGAACTTGGTTGGAACCGCTTTGAAGAAGACATGGACGGCAGATGGGGCAACACCATAGCCGATCCACATGTTAACCGTGGTTGGGAAGATAAGGACAACTTGCTGTATGCTGAATTGGGCTTGACCTTCAACTTGGGTAAGTCTACTTGGAACAAAACTCCCGACGTAGATGCTTTGAAGGCTCTATCACAAGCTCAGATGGACGCTCTTAACGCTCAGCTGAACGATGCTGCTTCTGAAAACGCTCGTTTGAAGAACATGTTGGCTAACCAACAGCCTGCTGAAACGAAGACTATTAAGGAATTCGTAACCACGCCGGTATCTGTATTCTTCAACATCAACAAGACCAACATTGCTTCTCAAAAGGATCTTGTTAACGTTCAGGCGGTTGCTAAGTATGCTAAGGAGAACAACTCCAACATCAACGTTGTGGGTTATGCTGATAGCGCAACAGGTTCGGTTAACCGTAACCAATACCTCTCTGACAAGCGTGCTGAGATGGTTGCCAATGAGTTGGTTAAGATGGGTATTAGCCGCGATAAGATTTCGACCGTAGGTAAGGGTGGTGTAGACGACTTGTCGCCCATCTCGTTCAACCGTCGTGCTACTGTTCAGATTGCTGAATAATTCTACGCGGAACATGTGATTACCAACAAGCTTTGGTAACGCCAGAGAATAAAAGGGGGATGTGCCTTAATGGTACATCCCCTTTTCGTTTTTTAATGAAGTCGTTTTGACTTTTAATATTTCTATAAATTGAGAGGAATGCAGGACAAGACAACTCACTGGCCTATAAACTCATAAAGGCCCAACAACTCCCGAAGACATCAACTCACAAATTCACAAACTCCGCAATTCACAAACTCCGCAATTCACAAACTCACCAGTTCAAAAATTCATCAGCTCAAAAATTCATCAGCTCAAAAACTCATCAACTCATAAGCTCACGAACTCATCAACTCAAAAACTTAAATTGTTATCTTTTATTTTACAATATCGCTCTAATTTTCGCTCCGTTCTAGCGAAAATATAGGCCATAAAGTAGGTAATTTGCCACTATTTCTAGTCTTTCGCGCCTTCCAATTTGTTAGTTTTTAAGAAAAAAGGCTGCATTTTGCACCATTTAGCCTTTCTAGTTTGGTTGTCAGTCCATTATTATTTACACCCGATTACCCACTTTTAGCCCCCAAAACCCACTTTTTAATGCCCATTTTGCCCTTTTGGGTCATGCTTTTAACGGCTCTAAAAGGTTTTGGTTATACAGTTTCAGTGGATATTTATTCTTTTCGTCTTGCATTTAGCACCATTTTGCACTGCGTTTAGCACCATTTTACCTTGCGTTTAGCATCAAAACGCATTGTATTTAGCATCAAAACGCACTGCGTTTTGCGGCATATTGCACTACATTTTGCTATAAATAGCCCAAAAGTTGGTGCAAATGGCGACTGCTTTAAATAAAAATTCATTTTGCCGCATTCACAGACTAACCCTCTTTTGTATCAAAACGAACCTTCGCGAGAAACGTCTTTTTGCGGCTAGGTGAGCGGTTGGTGGATAAAAAGGGCACTCATAATGTTAAAA
>NZ_KV815108.1:64462-91839 GCF_001814145.1 Prevotella sp. HMSC073D09
TTGTTCATTTGGCTTAACGAAAACGTTCATCTTTTGTGTTTTGACATAAATACGTCCATGTTGACATAAGAACATAAGGAATATAGAGAAGTGCTCTTTACTTTTTTCTCATTATGTGCCCCTGGAAAGATGCGTTCAACTTGTAAAGAATGTATTGAAAAACTCTCGCCGGGTTTGCATTTTGAGGCTGAGCCATGTTTGCCACAGACGAAAGGGGCATAATTTCAATTTTCATCATGTCTTTGTCGGGTACTTCGTACATGTTCGGGGCGTTTATCTTGGTTTTACAGCTCAAAGGCATAAACTCCTCTCAATTTGTAGAAATGTTAAAGGTCAAGACGACTTCAATGTCGCACGACGAAGATAATCAAGTTAAATCCAAATCTCTCATTTGGATTTCAAAGTACGATAGGTTGTGAGAAACAAAAACGACTGATTTTGGTTGAAATAACTATTGGGATGGCTGCGGCCAACTATCTCCGTCCCAAAAGGCAGAACGCGAGTTTGTGAACTTTAAAAAAACAACAAACGCCACCCTCGCTTTGGGCAAGAGCGGCGTTTGCAGGATGTATACGGAGTGCGTTGCCATCGCCAATATTTGGTGTAACTATTTACACGCAAGCCAGCGAGAACAACACTTATAACTTATCCGTAGATAATCTTTCCGTTCTCGTCTTCGTAAGGGCCTAGGTCCTTGCTGTATTGGTTCATGGCACGCAAGCTCATACCCATGTTCGAGAAACCACCATCGTGGAAGAGCGTTTGCATGGTAACCTTACGCGTAAGGTCGCTGAAAAGGGTTACGCAATAGTCTGCACACTCCAATGCCGAGGCGTTTCCAAGGGGCGACATCTTGTCGGCGAAGTCCATCATGTTGTCGATGTCCTTGATACCCTTACCCGCTGTTGTGGGTGTAGGCGACTGCGAGATGGTGTTTATGCGCACGTTCTTTTCGCGCCCATAGATATAACCAAAGCTGCGAGCGATGCTTTCGAGCAGGCTCTTGGCGTCGGCCATGTCGTTGTAACCGAAGAAAGTACGATGCGAGGCAATGTAAGTAAGTGCCACAACGGAACCATATTCGGCAATTGCGTCTACCTTCTTAGCGGCTTGCAGCATCTTGTGGAAAGAGATAGCCGAGATATCAAGAGTCTTGTTCAGCCAATTGTAGTCCAAATCATCGTATGTGCGGCGTTTGCGCACGTTAGGGCTCATTCCGATAGAATGCAGCACAAAGTCGATTTTGCCGCCCAACAGTTCTTGTGCCTTTACAAAGACATTTTCCAAGTCTTCGTAGCTGGTGGCGTCTGCTGCCACAACAGGAGCGTTAATCTTCTTCGCAAGTGCGTCTAGTTCGCCCATACGAAGGGCCATTTCGGTGTTGCTCAGCACGATGCTTGCGCCTTCTTCGGCACAGCGTTCTGCCACTTTCCAAGCGATGGACATGTCGTTGAGCGCACCGAAAATAATACCGCGCTTACCTTTTAATAAGTTGTATGACATAATTGTATTTGATAATAATTCGTTGCAAAATTACGCTTTTTAAGCTAGAACACCAAGAGATTGGGGGGAAAAGGGCGTAGGAAAGGTGAAAGGGGGAAAAAGTGAAAAGATGGCTAACGCCCTTTAAAGGGGAAAGGGTGAAAAGGTGAAAAGATGGCTAACGCCCTTTAAAGCTGGAAGGGTCAAAAAGTGAAAGGATGGCTAACGCCCTATAAAGGTGAAAGGGTGAAAGGGTGAAAGGGTGAAAGGGTGAAAAAATGGCTAACGCCTACCAGTGGGAAAGGGGAAAGGAAAAAGGGGAAAAGACTGAAAAAGTGAAAGGGTGAATAGGTGAAAAGGTAAAAAATGGCTAACGTCCGCTAATGGGGAATGCCTTGTCAACTTGTTAATTGGTCAAAAAAAAATCAACTTAACCAGATGCACAGGGGGCGTTAGCCATTTTTTCACTTTTTCACCTTTTCACCTTTTCACCTTTTCACCTTTTCACCTTTTCTTCGCTCTTTCGCGGCGCAACACGTTTTGAAGTTCGTACACTACGTTTGGGTTTTCGTTGGCCACGTTGTCTTTTTCGTACTCACCCTTGCTCAAATCGTATAGCTGTGGCGTGGGATTGTTGCCCGTTTCTATCTTCGGACCCCACGAAATCATCTTCTCGCCGTCGCTAGGCTCAATAAACTTCCATTGCGGTGTGCGCACCGAAAGAACGTGCGAGCTACTCTGTTCGATAACCCAAGGGCGACTTTGGGAGTCTGTTCCCAAGAGATTTCCCAGTCGGGGCTCGCTATCGCAGGCTGTTCCCTTTGGCAATCGCGCCCCAACAAGCTGGGCCAAAGACGCTAGCCAGTCTATTTGTGACATCAAAACGTTGCTTTGCCGACCGCCTTTCACGCCCTTTTTCCACGACACAATGGCAGGAATAGCCGTTCCGCCCTCGAATGCGCTGTACTTATTACCCCTGAATGGACCAGCAGGACTATGCCCATTGAGCAACTCTTCGGCCCGGTCGGCATAGCCATCGTCTACCACAGGGCCGTTGTCGCTGCTTAATATAATGAGTGTATTGTCGGCCAAGCCATATTCTTCGAGGGCTTTCATCAGCTGTCCCACACTCCAATCAAACTGCACAATGGCGTCGCCACGATAACCCATAGGGTTCTTTCCGCGAAAGCGGGCGTGCGGAAAGCGCGGCACGTGTACGTCGTTGGTGGCAAAATACATCAAGAAAGGCCGATTTTGGTTGTCGCGAATAAAGTTAATGGCGTGCGCGGTGATAGAGTCGGCGATGTTTTCATCCTTCCATAGTGCCTTTCCTCCACCCTTCATAAAGCCAATTCTACCAATGCCGTTAACGATACTCATGTCGTGTCCGTGGCTAGATTTGAGGTTATAAAGCAGTTCGGGATGGGTTTTGCCCGTTGGTTCGCCCTCAAAGTTGCGTTTGTAACTCACCTCAATGGGTGCCGACGGGTCGTAGTTGGCCACGCGTCCGTTTTCGATAAACACACAAGGCACGCGGTCGCTGGTTGCCGCCATAATATAACTGTAATCAAAACCAAGGTCGCCCAATGCGGCAGGCAGTTGCGCATTCCAATCTTGTTCGCCGCCTTTGTCGCCCAATCCCAAATGCCATTTGCCTATGGCACAGGTGGCATAGCCCACGCTTTTGAACATATCGGCCATGGTAAACTGTTCGGGACGGATAATCAAGCCCGCATTTCCAGGCGCTACATCGGTGTCGGCACGCCGCCATGCGTATTCGCCCGTGAGCAATGAGTAACGCGAAGGGGTGCTAGTGGCTGCCACGGCATGCGCATTGGTAAAGCGAATGCCCTGGCCGGCAAGGCGGTTTACATTGGGTGTTTCCACGTTTTTCGCGCCATAACATTGCAAGTCGCCATACCCCAAGTCGTCGGCGTAAATGATAATCACGTTTGGGCGGCGCGTGTCGTCGGCCCGATTGTTCTTCACCTGCTTGGCGTGTGCGCCTACGGCCGTAAGCAATGCAGGCGCAAGTAGCGCAGGATAGGTCTTTATTTTCTTCATTGTTCGCGGTATTGTTTTGGTTGTAGCCGCAGTTTTACGTTGGCTGTCGGCATAGCTTTTGATTGTTTGTGTGCATGACTTAGTGGCGCATGCTACGTTTAATTTGGGTTTTAGTTCTGTTTGGTGAAGTATAAAAACAGGATGCAACTAACCTCGGCATTCTGTATTGCTTGCTATCTAAATGCCCAATTGTGTGCTGTGGCACGGCAATCATCCCCCCGTTTGGCGGTTTACGCTTTTGGAAACCAACGGCGAAAGTTTTTAGTTCTCACCTTTAATGATAGACAAAGTTACATCTTATTTACGATAAGCCCCCATTTTTTCTACGATAAATCGTGTGGCATTGCTATAAACTACGTCTCACAAATACTAGAAAACGACTAATTAGGACAAGTGAATTTAACGCCCTGTCACCTAGAAAAAACATCTTCTGCTTGCTTTTCAAGGGGCAAACAGAAGATGAGCAATAAAAATCTCAAAGATATTTGAAAGCGATTTACAAAATATATTTCAACGTTTCTTTCTCTTTAACACCAACAACACTAGCGAAAGAACCAGCACTGCTCCCGTTAAAGCAAACGCCCATAGGTTCTTTTTGATTATGCAGGGCGATATAACCACATCGCCAGCCATTAGTCTGTTACCCGTAAGTCTGCTTAGTGTGGACGGATTATCAGCACCGAGAAAGGTAAGTTTATAATCGATGTTGAACATTGATAGGGCAAGGAAATCTCTTTGAGCGGCATCAACTTCTCTCATCAACGTATCATTGTCGAGTATTTCCGAATAAACGTCCGAATGGAAGATTTTTTTAAACCACTTAGACCTATCCATATGGACGGCAGTTAGGTCGGTTTCTCTTGAATATTCTTTCAAAAGCGTGTCGTGCAAGGCAATAAAACGCTGTTTGTCTATGGCTTTCGTCGCTATGCGTGAATAGTTTTTGAGTATCGTTTGATAGGTCAGTTCAAAATCATTGGCAACAAGCCACTGGGTGTATTTTGTTTTAAGGTGCTGCGTGATGTCGTCTATCTCGATGCCATTAAGACCTCCAACAAGGTCGGGTGTTCCGCTAAACCAAAACCCAATCTCGTCTTTGGTAAAGAATTTACTCATGGGGATGGGGCAATTGATGTGTTGTTGGGGATAAACTTCTTCGTATCTGTACTCAGTACGGAAGAAACCTCGCGTACGTTCAAATGTTATTCGCGGTGTGATACGCCGTGAGCCCACAATGAACGTTGTTGCTTTGGCCATTTCTTCCACAGAAGCGAAGTTACATTTGGCATACACCAAGATGGTGTCTGCTGCCGTACGCCCATCTTTCCAACACTGCCTGCTAAGTGCTTGATAAGCTTTAAGGCCTACGGGGAATGTATGTCGAAGGCTGTCACCCTTTATTCCCCATGTCAGTTGCCAACCTTTGTCCCACCTCAACATACTTTCATCTGCGTTGAACACACCACTAACCAACTGCGCCGAATCGAGTTGGAAAGACAATTCCCTACTACATGTTCCGTCTTCGTTTACAATGGTGGTTGCACTACCTTGGTACTTATTGTTGCATGCAACCATAAATGCTGCCAAAAGAAGGAGTATCAAACTATCTTTTGTTTTCATAAATGCTTTGTTTTATAAGTTCATATTGGTTTCTTTTCAAATACTTGTTCTGAAAATACCCCCCGTCAGCCTTTTGTGGAAGGGTCTCCTGTAAATAGAGCAATGCCATATCATTGTTTTTTGGCACAGTTCCAACACATACTGAAATGCCAAATACCAACGCCAACGATGCAGCAATGGCGCAGACACGAAGAACAATAACGTACGCGCGTTGGCGGTTTCGTTGTTCAATACGAGCCATCACGCCATCTATCATGTCGTCTGGATGTTCAAGGGAAGGTCGTTTCCCCTGCAATCCCCTTATTACATCAGCGTATAGGTTGTCATTCTTGTTCATAACCTAGTTGTATTAGTTGTTGTTTAATCTGTTGTTTAGCAACATATAGGTTGCTCTTTATCTTGGTTGCATTCATATTGGTGATACGCTCAATGTCTTCAATTGGAAGGTTTTCTAGTACGCGCAGGGTGAAAACAAGTTGTTGTTTAGCACTGAGTTTTGCCGTCAACACCTTCACGATAGACACCCATTCTGCATTCATGAGTTGCCGTTCGGGAGATGGGTTGGCAGCGTAAGCCCTGAATTTGCTTTCGTCTGACGGCATGGGTAGTTGCGGTTTACGACGTTTAAGCTTGTCTAGGCAGATGTTAGAGGCAATGGAGTATATCCACGTGGAGAACTTTCCCTTCTCCGAATTGTACTTGTGCAAGTTCAGCCAAACATTAACGAAAGTGTCTTGGCAGGCATCTTCTGCATCGTTTTCGTCACAAAGCATCTTGAGCGTTAGCGAGAAAACCATACTTTGGTATTCTCTCACTAACCGTCGGAAGGATTCTTTGCTACCTTCCTGGCATTGAACGACAATTTGGTTTACTTCGTTTTGTTCCATCTGGCCCTGTTGCTTTTACTATTTATTACGATTAAAAAGATTAAAAGTCGAAAAAGAAGATTGTGAAAACGGATGTTTGACACAGATTTAATTAACACCATAAGAAAGGAGAAGTTTGCTTTACGCCCATATACCATTAATAAGTCATGAGATTTCTGTTATCCCAAAACAATGGGAATAAAACCGAATAAAAGAGCTGTAAGGGTTAAACACACAAAAAAGGACACCCTTACGAGTGCCCTTTTCGTGATCCGCTTGGGGCTCGAACCCAAGACCCCAACATTAAAAGTGTTGTGCTCTACCAGCTGAGCTAGCGGATCTTCCAACAAAGCGTTTTTTGTTTTGCGAGTGCAAAGGTACATACTTTCAGCCAAACTCGCAAACAAATTGCATGTTTTTTATCCGCCAAAGCCGTTTTATTTGGTTTTAGGCATCTGTTTTTGCTGGTGTTTCGGTGGTTTCGGGCTCAACATCCACCTTTTCTTTGGTAACATATCGCTGCCAGTAGGCAATGATAAGGGTGGTGAGCGGCAAGGCAATGATAACCCCAATGAAGCCTAATAACGACCCCCACACAGACAACGAAAGCAGTATGATGGCAGGATTTAGCCCCATGGCCTTACCCATTACGCGGGGAGTTACCACCATATCCGAGATGATTTGCACCACGGCGAACACCAAAATGGCCGTTCCGAAGATAATCCAAAAGTTCTGTCCTGTGTCGGCAGCTTTGAGAAGAGCCAAGAATGCCGTAGGAATGAGGGCGAAAGTGTGCAGGTAAGGCACCAGGTTCATCACACCAATAAGAATACCCATGCCGATGGCCATGGGAAAATCGATGATGGTGAAACCGATGCAGAACATGATTCCCATGATAAGCGACACCAACCCTTGCCCGCGAATGTAATTGTTAAGCTCGCGCGAGGCATCTTCCGACAGCTCGTTCCAGAAGGGACGATACTTCTTTGGGAATATGCGTACCCAGTTGTCGGTAAGGAACTCGTAATCGAGCAAGATGAAGAACATATATAATAAGGTGATGCACGATGCTACGATACTCACCACCACACTTGCCGTCTGTCCCAAAAGGTTAAACAACTTGGGCATGGCCGTGCGCACGGCATCGTTAAAGTCTTTGCTCTTGATAAGGCGGTCGATGTCTTCTTGGTGTTCGCGCAGCCAATGCTGAATATAGCCAGAGAGGTCGCCCGAACTTTTGGAACTGCCCAAATAACGTGCGGCCAACTCGGAAATCTTGTCGAACTGATCTATCAACGACGGCACCACAAGCAGTCCGATGCCTGTAATCAAGCCCACAAGAACCAACAAAACGAAGAGGATGGACAGCGTACGGATGCGTATGTGCAGGTATTTCTCGGTGAATTTCACCAAAGGATAAAGCAAGTAAGCCAACAAGCAAGCAACGAAAAAGGGCAAAAGCACCTCGCTCATGCTGTTGGTAATGAAGAAAACCGCAAAGATTATCAGGCCACAGACGACCCATCTTATCAGCTTGTCTAGGGTTATTTTCTCTTCTAACATATCTATTGTTGTTTAGTTTACCTCTAGGAGAGGGGAAAGGAAAACGGAAATGATAAAACGAATAAGACATTCGGGAGCGGCAAACTTAGGCAGATTGTTTTATCCGTCCTATCTGTTTCAGCCCTCCTAACGGCTCTTTTGTTTCATCCGTCACGCCACTCCTAATTTAACATTCACCTTTTCCTCCTTGCATGGCCTTTTGATAACAATGCCTGCACAGGGGTTCGTACTCTTGCATCTCGCCAAGCATCACGCGTTTCTCTCCTTCCACAATACGATGGCTCACGTAAGCCAACGCCCCACATTTCACACAGATGGCATGTACCTTCGTTACTTGGTCGGCAATGGCGCAGAGTGCGGGCATAGGACCAAAAGGCACACCTTTAAAGTCCATGTCAAGACCGGCAACGATAACGCGAACGCCTCGGTTGGCCAGTTCGTTGCAAACAGCCACCAACCCCTCGTCCATAAACTGCGCCTCATCAATGCCCACCACGTCGATGTCTGCCGAAAGCAACAATATCGCCGCCGACGAATCCACGGGCGTGCAATGTATGGCGTTGCGGTCGTGGCTCACAACGTCGTCTTCCGAAAAGCGCGTATCAATAGCGGGCTTAAATATCTCAACCCGCTGTTTGGCAAACACGGCACGTTTCATACGCCGTATCAACTCCTCTGTCTTGCCCGAAAACATCGAGCCACAAATCACTTCCACTCTTCCTTGGCGGTGGTTTTCGCCGGTTACATTATCAATCATTCTGATGCAAAAGTACAAAAAGACGTTTTAAAAATTGCAAACAAACGCCTGCTTTTTTTGCTACTAGGAATATATATTGCTATATTTGCGTACAATATGGGCATCTTATACATTGTACCCACCCCTGTGGGCAATATGGAGGACATCACGCTGCGCGCCATTCGCACCCTGAAAGAGGTCGATTTGGTACTGGCAGAAGACACCCGGACGACGGGTATCTTGCTTAAACACCTGGGCATTGAGGTGGCTCACCTGCAATCGCACCACAAGTTTAACGAGCATGGCACGTCTGCTGGAATTGTAGAACGCCTTAAAGCGGGGCAAAACATCGCCCTCGTTAGTGATGCAGGAACGCCAGGCATCAGCGACCCAGGTTTTTTCCTGGCGCGCGAAGCGGTGGCGGCAGGCATAACCGTTAACTGCTTGCCAGGCGCAACGGCTTGCATCCCTGCCGTGGTGTCGTCGGGAATGCCCTGCGACAGGTTTTGTTTCGAAGGGTTCATCCCCCAAAAGAAAGGGCGGAAAACTTACCTCGAAAGCCTAAAAGACGAGCAACGCACGATGGTGTTCTACGAATCGCCTTACAGATTGGTGAAAACCCTCACCCAACTGGCCGAAGTTGTAAGCAACGAACGACAGGTGTGCGTATGCAGGGAAATATCCAAGTTGCACGAAGAAAACGTGCGGGGAACACTTCAAGAGGTGGCCAAACACTTCGAACAAACGCCCCCACGTGGTGAAATAGTTATTGTTTTAGCAGGAACTAGTAGTAAAAAAGATAAAAAATCGAAAGGAGAAAAATTATGAAGAAACTTGTTATCGCGTGTTTCGCAGTATTGTCGTTGGCAGCCTGCAAACAAGGTAAAACCAATGGAGAACCGCAACTTAACGACTCTTTGCAGCAGATTATCCAACAAAGAGACAATCAGTTGAACGACATGATGGCCACCATGAACGAAATCCAAGACGGATTCCGACAGATTAATGAGGCCGAAAACCATGTCAATATCGCAAAAGACGGCGAAGGGGCCAACAAGTCTGAGCAGATTAAAGAAAACATCAAGTTCATCACACAACGCATGGAAGAAAACCGTGCACTGTTGAAGAAACTGCGCGCACAACTGGAGAAAAGTACGTTTAAGGGTGCAGAACTGAAGAAAACGGTTGACAGGCTGATGAAACAGCTGGACGAAAAAGACCAACAACTGCAACAACTTCGCGCTGAACTCGATGCCAAAGACATCCATATCTCGGAGTTGGACGAAAAGGTGAGCAACCTGAACACCCACGTTACGAAACTGAAAACCGACAACACGGCGAAGGCACAAACCATTAGCGACCAAGACAAGCAGATACACACGGCTTGGTACGTGTTCGGAACGAAGAAGGAACTGAAAGAGCAAGGCATCCTTGTAGACGGAAAAGTACTGCAAAGCGCTTTCAACAAGGCCTACTTCACCCGCGTAGACATTCGCACGCTTAAAGAAATTAAGTTCTATTCTAAGTCGGTTAAGCTCCTCACCACTCACCCCGCTTCTAGCTACTCGCTCGAAAAAGACGTGAACAAGGAGTATGTGCTTACCATTACCAACCCCGACGTGTTCTGGAGCACAAGCAAATATTTCGTTGCTGTTGTGAGATAAAGTTTCCCAGCTTATTTAACCGCAGCGCACACTTTGTTCTAACGCATTTAGCCTTAAACCCAATGGACAAACAAAGGCGCAGAACAAGCCGCTGTACACACAACGAACCTTAACAACCCCAAGGGGGATGCGACATGCCAGTTGCCGCATCCCCCTTATATATTACTAACAATGAATCATAATAACCAACTCGACTTTTTCAGGGCAATACTCATTGTCCTGGTTATACTTATCCACATCGTTAACTTCGGTGAACACTATCCGCTACTCAAAAACGCCATTCTAGCCTTCCTCATGCCCAGTTTCTTGGTTGTTACAGGCTTTCTAGTTAACGTAGACAAGCCCGTGAAAGCCTACGCCCTTTACCTCTCTAAAATAGCCTTAGCCTATATCGTAATGGTTTCGGGATATGCAGCCTTGTCGCTGTTTTTGCCCGTAAGGGACGGACTAACCCAACCAACGTGGCAGGCATTTGCCCATGTGCTTTTCATCAAGTCTATCGGTCCATATTGGTTTTTACATCTCATGGTGGAGTGTGGCGTTCTTTATTACGCCTCGTTCCGTGTCGTCCCGAAAATCAGCACGGCGGCCAAGCTCTCTATTTTCGCCACCTTCATTATACTCACTGCCCAATTTACGCCCCTGCTCAACATCAGATTTGCGGCCTACTATTTTGTTGGCGTAGGCATCAGGCACCTTGTTAAAGACTTTTCTAAGGTGTATGTAAGCAGTCTATGGCCCGTAATGCCTTTCCTCTTTTTGGTTGGTACACCCACGTTTCAAGACTGGACAACCATCTCCATCCTTATAAGTGTGTTTTGCTTTTTCAGTTTTGCAGCCAAGTTGCACAGCTATTTGGGTAACAAAATGAAAGCCGTGGCGAATTACGTTGGTCGAAACACCTTTCCAATCTACATCTTCCACCCCATCTTTACCATGCTCGCCAAGTTCACACTTCCCGCTTTCGCCTTCGAACCAACTGGCCTATTGCATGCAGCTGTTTCGGTTGCAATGGGCGTCATAGGCAGTATTTATTTGGCTCGCGCCCTCGACTACACACGCACGTCTTACCTATTTGGCCGCAACAAGCTGATAAGATAGGCTTAAAAGATGCTGCCGGGGCATAAGCTGTCCAACAAATTATTTTCGTAATCCGCTAAAAAAGCTCTTCATTAGTTCGCGACACTCCTCTTCCAACACGCCAACCGTAACCGTGGCCTTAGCATGCAGCACGTTTGGGGCATAGCGTTCGTAGCCCCGTTTCTCATCTCGCGCACCATAAACAATGCGCCCCAGCTGCGCCCAACCGCATGCGCCGGCGCACATGGGGCAAGGTTCAACCGTTACATAGAGCGTGCATTCGGGCAAATACTTTCCGCCAAGCATGTTTGCAGCTGCCGTTATGGCCTGCATTTCGGCATGCGCCGTAACGTCGCAAAGCGTTTCGGTAAGGTTATGAGCACGCGCCACCACCCTACCTTTGCAGGCAATCACTGCCCCAATGGGCACTTCGCCCTGTGCCAAGGCCTGCTTTGCCTCGTCTAAAGCCTTGCGCATCATCTGTTCGTCCACTTGTCTTTGTTCCTCTATTTGCCTTTGTTCGTCTTTCTGCGCCATTTTATCGAGTTTTAGTGTTTCGTATGATATGATGTTATCTTGATTTAATATTCCTATAAACAGAGCGGAATTTATTGTCTTTGTGCTGTAAAAGCTAAATGAACTCCCCCCACTCATGTACGAAGTACTGGACAAAGATACGATATAATCTGAAATTCTACCTCATTTGTCTGTAACAAAACGTTGTTATGCCTTGAAAAAGGAATGAGTAGTAAGGGAGGAAGTAGTAAGGAGTAGAGTCGTAAGTAGGTAGTAAGGAATAGAGTAGTAAGGAGTCAGGGAGCGGAGGAGTAAAGGAGTAAAAGAGCGAAGGAGTAAAGGGGTAATGGATTTTGCCAAATATCAGTCTGCACGATGACACCCGCTCTTGTTTACTCGTTAACTCGTCAACTTCCCAACTTATAAGCACACAACCCAACGCTCTCGTCAACTCGTTAACTTGTCAACGAGTTAACTTGAACTCTAGTCACCTACCCAATCGATAAACACACAACCCAACGCTCTCGTCAACTCGTTAACTTGTCAACGAGTTAACTAAACCTCTCGCCAACCGACAGTCTTGTCAACTTTTCAGCATAAATTTTAACACTATGAGTGCCCTTTTTGTCCACCAATCGCTCACCTTGCCGCAAAAAATCGATTCTCGCGAAGGTTTGTTTTGCCAAAAGGGGTTAACATGCGAATGCAACAAAATGAATATTTATTATACGGAACCGCTATTTGCACCATATTTTGGGTCATTTGCAGCAAAATATAGTGCAATTTGCTGCTAATTGCACTGCGTTTTGGTGCTAATTGCACTGCGTTTTGCCGCTAAACGCAAGGCGTTTTGGTGCAAAATACAAGGCGTTTTGGTGCAAAATGCAGTGCAAAATGGTACTAAATGCGAGACGGAAAGCATAAAAATCCACCACAAATGTATAAATAAAACCTTTTAGAACCATGAAACACATGGCCAAAAAGGGCAAAACAACCATTAAAAAGTGGGGTTTTAGGGGCTAAAAGCGAGTTGTTGGGCGTACAAAATAATGAGTTGGCAACCAAACTAGAAAGGCTAAATGGTACAAAATGCAGGTTTTGCTCCTAAAAATAGACAAAACAAAAGGCACGAAAGGTTATAAATAGTGCATAATTACCTACTTTTTGGCCTATATTTTCGCTAAAACGGAGTGAAAATTAGAACGCTATTGTAAAAATAAGAATAGAAAATTAAACTTTTGGGTTAGCGGGTTGATGAGCTTATAAGTTGATGAATTGGTGCGTCGATGAGTTGGTAAGTTTGCGAGGTTGTTAGTTGGTGAGTTGGTAAGTTAGTGAGTTAGTAAGCTGCTAAGTTGTTAACCTTGAGAGTTGGTAAGCTTGCAAGTAGGTGAGTTGATGGGGCACGAGGTTGTTAGTTTCCGAGTTTTGAGTTGATGATCTAGCGGGTTGGTGAGGTTGTGAGTTGATGTATTTGGTAGAGGTTGGGCTTTCGTGAGTTTATAAGCTAGTGAGTTGATTCGTCCTGCACTTTGTATGTGATAAGGGGTGTCTAGTGTTGGCATCACAAAGACAACAAACTCCACTCAATTTATAGAAGTTTTAAAAGTCAAGACGGCTCCAATATTCTATTATGCTCATCTTATAATGAAAGTGTCAGAATAAGTGATCGAGTCCATATCTTTATCACTAAAACCGCAATAAACCTTTATGCGAAAAGCACCTTTTTTATTTAATTCATTAGTCATTTTGCTTTGAACTTTGTGCTTTCTCATATAATAAAGCACTTGATTTCTTAATTTAAAGCTAAGCCTAGAATGTCCGTTTGGTTTTAAGCATAATACAATGCTCTTGCCATACGCACGATTAAACACATCTTCTGTATATAAGACATACTTTTCTCCTCTCTTTTTCTTTTCTAACTGTACATTGAAAAACACATCTAAGGAGTCTGTATTACAGACCGAGAAAGATATACTATCATTTAAAGTAAATGTATGAGTACTCATTTGTATATCTATTTTTTGAGGTTTAGCATCAAGAAAACAAAGTATGAGTGCCACAATAAAAATAATTCTTCTCATCTTGAAGTCGTCTTTATTTTTTAATATATCTATAAACTGAGCGGTATTTATTATCTTTGTGTTTCGAGAAAATACAAGATAAGCACTCCTCTCGTGTACGGAGTATGATACAAATTTACAATAAAATCTGAAATCCAGCCCCATTTGTCTGTGGCAAAACGCGGCTATGTCTTGAAAGTAACCTACCGGAATTACTTCTGTGCATCCTCTATAAGCTGCAAACCAATCCTTTTGAAGAAGATAAGAAAAGGGTGAAAAGTAAAGATGCCTTCATGCCTGTATAGGCCTTGCCATATACAAAAGTAATACAACAATTTGACATGATAGCACATAGGCGCATTCTATAATGGTGGAAATGTAACATTCCTCCCCTTTATAGAACGCGCCTATACCTTGAATGTAGTACGCATTAGCTGTGCGCACAGGGCTTAACACCTATTTCTTTGAATCTTCTTTCTGATAATACAAATCGCCCGACAGTATCTGTTTTACTCGCGTAACCAACTCTTCGCCCTGCAAAGTCAACGAGATAGCCTTGCCTTCTGGGTCGATAAGCACGTTGGTGGGCGTTTCTCCAACATTGAAAAGGCGAACGGAGGGCGATGCACTACCCTTAAAGTCGCATGCCTGCAACCAGTCTGCGCCGTCTATGCCAAGCGTTTTCATGGCCTTTTTCCAGTCTTTGGGGTTCTTGTCGAGCGAGAAACCAATCATCTCGAACTTGTCTTTCGAGCCACGAGTTTCGTCATACAGCTTTTTAAGCAGGGGTAAATCGCGTTGGCAGGCGGGGCATCCCGATGCCCAGAACGTAAGCAATACAAACTTGCCCAAGCTGTTGCTGAGTTGCCGAACAGTGCCGTTGGCCAGCGGAAGGGCAATGTCTGGCACATCGCTACCTTGCATGAGGTTGCGCGAACGCACATTGTTTTCGAGCGAACGAGCGTATGGATGCGTAAGCACCTGCGGAGCAACAGCAGCCGATAGTTGACGGCCATATTCTTTATTAAAGATAGGCAGCATGTCGCGTTCTACAAGCAAGGGCATAAGCGGCGACGTATTGTGGTCGAGTAAGAATTGGAAACGTTCTGCCGTCCAGCCAATCTCTGCGGCACGGCGAATGCTCTCTGCATCTATCTTACCATCAGCCGTGTTGAGATATGCCTCGCCCTTAGTGCTGCGAAGTTTCGCAAGGTCTTGCGCTATTTGCTGGTCGCGTTGGCGTTCCAGGGCTAGATACTCTTCGTAAAGCGGTTTGTCGGGTATCTCTTTCACCTCATTAACCACAGCCTTTGCAGCATCCGCCTTACCTTTTTGGCTTTCAGCAGGTTTAGCACTGGTAGTCTTCATCTTCCTAACGGCCTCAATAAGCTGTTCGCCACGCAGGTCGAAGGCTACAATGTTGCCTTCGGGACTGATAAGCACCGTGCGCGGAACGGCCTCAACGTTATAAAGCTTGGCCGCAGGCGAGCCCCATCCCTTCAAAGCAGAGATGTGTTGCCAGTTGGCGTGCGTTAGGCTGTTGCGTTCTATGCAGTCGGTCCACTCCTTCTTCTTACTGTCTATCGAATAGCTCAACACCATGAAAGGCACCTTGCCTTGTGTTTCTTGCAAAGCTTGCTTGATAACGGGAAACTCGCGGCGACATGGCGCACACCACGATGCCCAAAAGTCTATCAATACGTATTTCCCTTTCAGGTCAGACAGGGCAAGTCGTTTCCCATCAGGCGTTAAACCATCAATGTCGGGTGCAGGTTTGCCCACTTCCAAGTTGGCTGCTCGCACCAAGTTGGTTAATTCGCGATACATGGGATGCTTACGCACGGCGGCGGGCACGGCGTTGAGGTAGGTTTCTTCCAACACTTGGGGTGTAAAGAACCTGAACAGGTCGTATTTAATGATGTAAAGCGTTACGGGAGAGTCGAGGTGACGGGCCACAAAACGCATGGCAGTTGTGCGGTGCGACAAACTGTTTACATAGTATGTGGCACGCTGATAGGGATAAAACGCCTTTTCATCGTTACGCTGTTCGGGGGGTAGGCTAGCCAAAACCTTGTCCATACGCTGCTTGGCTATGTCTACGGCACCACTTCCCGATTGCTGATAAGCAAAGAGAACGTCGTTGCCAGGCGTGCCCTTTACGCTCGCTCCTACTGGAAAACGACCATCGAAAGGCAACACAGTGATTTCTCCCGGTTCGAGAAACAGCTGCACGGTGCCATTGTCAAAGCCCGAAATGCGATAAGGAGCAAGCACGCCAGGAGCTTCACCTTTGAAGGTAAACCGCCCGTTTTCAACGGTGGCAGAGTCTACAACTACGTCTTGCCCTTGAACTTCGTGGGTTAGATACACCTTCTTTATACGTTCGGGCGTGTAGCGCAACGAGTCTACCGTCATCGTTCCTTTTATTACATAGCTGCTGTTTTGCTGTGCAACGGCAGTTCCTGCACAGGACAGCAACAAGCATATAAGTTCTTTTTTCATGTTGTATGGGATGTTGTTATTTCTATTTTAAAAGTTTTGCGATGTGTTTCTTTCTATACATTCGAGTTGAGCAAGCGGCTGTTTTGACAGCTTACGAGCCTGCAAATGCCAAACACTCTCCCTACTTTGCAGCCTTATTGGAAAACAAGTTGGTGACAAACTTGCGCAAGTCGTCGCCATGTAGCCCCGTTGCAAGGATGTTGTTGTTGGCATCTAGCACAAAGATAGCCGGAATGGCAGTTACGCTGTAGCTTTTGGCCACTTCGTCTTTCCAGCCTTTAAGCGAAGAAACCTGCGTCCATGTAAGCTGGTCTTGTTTAACGGCAGCCAACCAACGGTCGCGCTTTTCGTCTAACGAAACATTCACAATTTCAAGTCCTGCGGCATGAAAGTCGGCGTATAGCTGTCGCAACACGGGGTTGTTAAGCCTGCACGGACCGCACCACGATGCCCAGAAGTCTACGATTTTCACCTTTCCAGGCATCTTGCTAAGGGTGAATTTACGCCCGTCTGAGGTAGGCAAAGTAAAGTCGGGGGCTTTACTTCCCTTGCTCACTTGCTGCAAACGTTCTATGCGTTGTTTCAAGATAAGTCCGCTACGGCTCTGCTGTGCCTTGCTGCCAAGCTGCGCATAAAGCTGTTGGCAGGTTTCCAAAGGGGCGTCTTGGCTTTCTGCCTCTTGAAGGAGCAGACTGGCGGAAAGGATGTTATCGTTAGCAGAAATAAAGTTAAGGCGTTCGTTTTCCAACGTTTTTCGCAGTTCGGCAATGGTATCGTTCACCTTACTAGCACTGCCATAGCGCAACGCCTTGCGAAGGCTATCTGCCCGTTGTTGCAGCTTGGCCACGCTTTGCATCAGGCTTAGGCACTTCTGTTGGTATGCCCTATCGGTGTCTTGCAAGCCTTTTCCGCGCACAAACCAGCCCTCGTCGTTGCGCAAAAGGGCGCGATAATCTGTGCCAGGCTCTATAAAAAACGAGAAACCGCCTTGATAACCAGCTACCATTAAGCGGGCTGGCAGCGGTTCGGTAAGTTCTATATTGGGCATGGAGAAACGTCCGTTGGCAAACGCCACTGTGTGGATGAGCTCCCAACGGCTCTCCGAACTGCGTACAACAAGTTGCAGCTGCCCCTCTGAAATGCCTTCTATCTCGCCTTCAATACTGCTTGATTGCTGTGCTAAGAGCGTGGTGGCAAAGAGCGAGAAGAGGAATGTGAAGAAGTATTTATACATGAATGGATGTTTTTTTAGTGTGAAATTGGGAGTTAGTTGACGAGATTGTTAGTCAACTAGTCAACTAACAATTTCATCAACTTAACACCTTATTTGTTACTTGGCAACGCATACGAATACTCGCGAACAAACTGAACATCGAGGATGTTCCCCAGTTTATGCCCCTCGCTATCCTTGTCGTAGAACAAGGGCGTGTAGGTTTCGTCCACGTCTGATGCCGTATTGAGCTTAATTTCGGCAATGGCACCGTTGGCCCCATTATTCAATCCGATGCTCAGATAACGTCCTAAGTCGGTAGAATAAATAAAGGTATCTTCCGAACGGAACTTCATACACGCAATGGTATAGCCCGCAGGAGCACTGTACAACACGGCCTTATCGCCGTTGTTCACGTTATATCGCACCACATCAGCACCATCTGCATAGAAGAGATAATTGGCGCTGAACCACGTATTATAAAGGATAGTGGCGAGAGAAGAGGGCGTAAAGCCTTCTAGTTTCTGTCCCTTGATGGTGTAAGCAGGTTCGTCGCCACTGCCGCCAGAGCCCTTGTCGCCATCAGTTGCCGTTGAGGTGAGTTGGTAGAGGTAATAGTTGGGGGCGGCTTTATCGCGGAAAATGAAGTAAGGCGTGGCCTTATTGTAGTTTTCGCGATACTGAATATAGCCGTAAATTGCCTTTTTGCCAACGGGCGAGAGTCCTTCTTTCAGTCCCGAAAAGTCAACATGTGCATCCAGAACAGGATTGTTCAGCTGTGCCTGATATGCCTGTTGCTCTGCCCAAATGCCGTAACCATCGTCTTTGCTTACATACAAGAAACGGTTGTTGCGTCCGTCCCACAACACGAAATGGCTTGCCGTGATGGCGGCAGCGGTAACGTTATAATTAGCCACAGAGCCTTCGGTGGCGGGCGTTTTAAATGAAGGAATGGTGCGAGCCGTCAAGAAACGACCGTCCTTACCCAACATATAGTAGAAGTCTGACTGGTTAGAGGGGTCGCCCGTCATGCCAATCTTATCTGCCAAGAAAGCGCCTTGTGCGCTCACCGGCACAACAAAATCCTTGTATGCCGTGTATCGTGGGGTCAATCCGAAGGGGTCGTAGGCCTTCACTTCGCCCTTATTTAGAAACACAATAAAGTTCTGTTTCTTCAAGAAATCCCTGCCTTCGGCTACCAATCCATATTGGAACATCAGCTTATAGGCATCGGTAAAGGGGTTTTTCTCTTCTTTAAAGATAAGCTTATAGGCATCGCTGCGCACGTTGGTAACAGCACCAACCGTCTCTACATTGCCCAACTGAACGCTGCCCACCTTGCCATGAAGGAAGAAAAGGCTGTTTTTATAGATGGGACGAGTGGCTACCGCGAAGTTCTGATAACGCGAAAGGCCCGTGCTACGGTCGTGCACTCTAAGGTGTACAGTGAAACGAGTGGCCTTGCCCACGGGCAGTTCAACATCCAGATAACCCTTAGTGGTAAATGTATCTGTTACAGTTTCCTTGTTTTTCTGATAAGAACGAATCCATTGGAAGTCCAGATGGTCGGTGTTTTTCAACAGCGTTTGCCCCACCTGCACTTCGATGCGCTTGTGCGTTTCGTCCGCAGTGAGCGGCTGGGTAAACTCTATGGTCTGCCCCGTAAGCGTTTCTACCGAGGCAGGTGAGAATATAAGCGTGTCGATGGCGTTCATCCCATCGAAGTTGTAGGTATAGTTTCCCTTGTCTTCGTAGCAGGAAGAGAACATGCCGGCAACAAGCAGAGAAAGGCAAGCGGCCTTGCTCCCAACGCTTTTCCAAGGCGAACGGAGAGCCGTTCTCATACGCTTACTCACCGTCTGTATGGTTATATTATTCGTCATTTCTAGTTAATTTATACGTTATTTTATGGATTTGCGTTTGGCGCACCAATCGTTTAGTGCGCCAAACGCACCTTCTTATACCCTCGCTTGCCTTATGGCACAGTGGGGAACGTAAAGGGATAAGAGCCTTGTGCAGCCTTTTCGCGGAACAACTTGTTGCAAGCCTTGATGGCCGCTTCGCCTCCAAGCGAGGCATCCCAGTGCACATCGCCCCACTCGTTCATCACGGGGAAGAGCTGGTTAAGTACGAAATCTGCACCCTTATGCGCAAGCCACACGTTTATCATAAAGCGATATTTAGCGTCAGAATAGGGTCCGTAGTATTTCTCTACCATCGCCTTACCGCCTTGTTCGTCTTTCCAAGGCTGCGGTTCAACCACTTCGTAGGCCACATTAGGCCACATGGGGATGTAGAAACTGCCCTTGTAGCTGTTGCCAGGTCGCCATCCGTCCAGATAAAAAGTGTTGTATCGTTGCATCATCAGTTTCACCGCACGCAGGTTCAAAGCCTTCATCGCCGCCTCGTTGCCCCCTAGTTGGGCATATTCGTTGGCCGTAGTGATGTCCATGCTGTTGCAAAGTCCTACGAAAGAACCACTCTGATAGGCGCCCAGATAGGTGTCTTGGAGCGACGTCCAATACCAAGGCTTGGCATAGGTGTTGTCGTTGGTGAAGGGGATGTCTACCTCGATGGCCGTTTGTGGGGCCGCTTGCTGCTGACGACGAAGGCTATCTATGGCGGCTAGGTTCCACTGCACAAACTTGTAATAGTCGTTCTCGGCGTAGAAGTTGTTACGTTTCGTCACCTTAACCAGCAACTTTTGTTTAGCAGCCGACCATGTTCCGAAGTACGAACCACCCATGCCGTCCCATTGAGACGGCTTGGTATAGGCTTCCTTCACATGCAAGGTGAAAGATTGAAACTCCTTTATCCCCTCGCCTATCTGCGAGGCTGGGTCGCTGGCATCGATGTACACTTCCGCCTTAAAGGTGCTGTCTACCAATGAGGGACGTTGCGCCAACACCATCACCGACTTCTCGTTTTCGCCTGGTTTGAACACCACTTCGGGACAAACCACGGTGGCTTCGGCCACGCCTTGCACGGCTCTGGACTTGAGAACCACCCTTCTAGGCTGGTCGGAATTGCGCCCCATCAACTTAAGCTTTAAGGAAACGCCAATTTCTTTGGGAGCGGTGAGAATGGAGTCGGCAAAGTTTACTGTGGCGTTAAGTGCATCTTTGTTGCCGTAATTGAAGTAAACGCCGTCGCCATCATCGGCATAAAGTGGCACCATTTCTTCCTTGCACGCGGAAGAGAGCATGCAGCCAAGGGCCACGGCAACGACATATCCAAACTTATTCTTCATCTTCATCGTGGTTTAAGGGTTGGTTTGTGGGGTTTGTTTGCCAGCTTGCGCATCGTGAGATGCGGTCCAGCCATATTCTTTCTCTGCATCGGGAAGTGGGAACACGAAGCGTTCTTTCGACAAAACGATGCTGTTATCGTAGGTCAGCTCCGTTATTCCGTGGCGTTTCAAGAAGTACCAATACTGCCCTTCGGCATAAAATTCCTTGCGGAACTCGCGGTCTAAGGCCTTTAAACGACTAGCCTCGTCGGTGAAGTTTACGTTAAGCGAGCGCGAATAGCCACGCTTGTTGCGCACGGCATTGAGAAATCGGGCAGCCTGAGTTAGGTCTGGCGTCATCTCACAGAGAATGTAATACATCTCTGGCAAGCGTATCAGTGGCACAGCCTCCTTGGGGTTGGTGTTGTACTTACGCGACAAAGCGGTCTTTGCTGCGGCGTGTTCGTAGAACGCTGAACTCTTAGAGCGCATGTCTTCGCGGCGGTCGCCCGACACTTCAAAGTAGCTGTTGAACCGTTCTGAACGGATAAAGTACTGGGTTGTGTACTTTTCTCCGTCTGCCCAGTGCGACGAGAATGTCTCGCTAAGGTGGTAGATGTTAAGCGCAGCGATGCACTCGGAGAAGAGGATTGGGTCGTCTTGGTTGCTCGAAACCAACGTCAGGCCGCAATTATCCACCACGTCTTGCGCGCAGGCCACGGCATTTGTGGCATCGCCGGCATAGCAATAGATACGTGCCATGAGGGCGTTTACGGCATGATAGTTAAAGCGGAACTGGCGTTCGTTGTTGTCCAAGCGCATTTTTTTCTCATGTGCCAGCAGTTCTTTGGCCTCTTCGAGGTCTTTCAAGGCCAATTTCACAATCTCTTTCGCAGGCAAAAGCGGCTGCTTAGAATTATCGGCCACCATGCGATAAGGAATACATGGCACATCTGCTGCGGCCGCATCCTTACCATATTTCCACGGTCCCCAAGCCCTAAGCAGGTCGAAATGGCAATACGCCCTTATGGCAAGAGCCTCGGCACGGAAAGTGTTTCGGGTCTTAACATTGCGTATAACCGACTCTCCATTGCGGTCGAGCCACTTAATGAAGTTGTTGCAATTGGCAATTACATTATAGAGTTTCAGCCACGATTGGGCGAGTTTCTGCTTGGTTCGGAAACCATCCGAGGTTGCTGTGGCGTAGTTGTAGATGGCTGCACGGTCGTTGGCTCCATCGGGAATGTAGTCGTATTGCTGGGCCAACTGGTCGAGCAGGCCGAACGACATGTTGCCGCCGTAAGCCCCTTGGTCGGTCATCAGCAGGTAGATACCCGTGAGCGAACTTTCAAAACCCGACTCGGTGGAGAACATCTCATCGGCTTTGAGGTCGGTCTTGGGGCTTACATCAAACCATCCCGAACAGGCAGTTACAAGCGAACAAGCCAAGAGGAAGGTGCCCATGCGGCACACCTTATATAATATGGAGGGGAAAATTAAATGCTTCATAGGGCTATTTACTTAAAGATGATGGAGCAAGTGAATGTATAAGAACGTGAGAAGGGGTAGCCAAGACCACGCTCCATCTTCACCGTTGAAAGGCGCAAGAGGTCGTTGGTGGTGAAGTTGAGCGACAACACGTCGATGTTTAGTCGGCCCAAAAGCTTATAGTCAGTTTGCTTAAAGCGGTAGCCAACGTTCACGCTTGCCAACCTCAGCTCGTTATCTTTCATGATAAATCGGTCGGAAGCAGGCGTTTGCGAACCATTAAGGTCTATGCGCTTGTACTTCGTTACGTCGCCGGGCTTGCGCCAACGGTCTTGCGCGGCGCGGCGGTCTAGGTTATAAGCGATGTTGCTGTTCTCTATCTTGTCTACCAAAGTCTGGTTGTAAACGATACCGCCCCACTTGTAGATGAAACCGAGCGTACACGAGAGGTCGCGCCAATTGACAGACGAACTGATAGTGCCGTTCATCTTCGGTGTTGTGTCGCCAACGGGAACCTTGTCTGCGGAGTTCCACTTAAAAGTCTTCTCGCCATTACGCGTAAGGAACACTTCGTTGCCCGTCATGGGGTCGATACCCAACGAGCGCACGGCGTAATAGGTGGTGGTAGACTTGCCTTCTTGGTAAACGGGCAGCGGAGCCGACTTGGATTTCAGCTGTTCTTCGTTCATTTTACGAAGGTAGTCGGATATCTTACGTATCTTGTTGCGGTTGTGGTTCATGCCCAAAGCCACCGTCCAATAAAATTGCTTACGGATATTCTGCAAAGCGATAACGTTTAGCGTAGCATCGAAACCGCGGTTTTGAAGTTCGCCAGCGTTGATGTACTGCGACTCGAAACCCGTTGAGGGGGCTAGGTCGTAGTTGGTTAACAGCTGCCTGCTGATGTTGTTGTAATAGTTAAACGATAGGTTGGCACGGTTTTTCCACACGCCCACGTCAAATCCAAGGCTCATATTATCTGTCTTTGTCCACTTGATGTTGGGATTGTTCAGGCGCGACAACACCGCCCCCAACGTGGAGAACGAGGCATAAGGGCGCATCGTTTGGCTGAACGTGTAATACTCGATGGCATCGGCAGGACTAGAATTTTGCGCACCCGTTACGCCATAGGTGGCTCTGAACACGAGGTTAGACACGCGACCAGCCAACCACTTTTCGCGATAAGCGTTCCACCTTAAACCAACGCTCCAAAAAGGAGTGAGGTTGTGGTCGGCATATCTTGATGTTATTTCGCTGCTCACGTTAACATCCACCGAGTAACGGTTGTCGTAGCTATAAGAGAGCTGCGTGATAAGTCCCATCGACCTTGCGATAGACTCTGAGCCGCTGGGATGGGTTCTCATCTTGTTTCCGAAGATGAAATCGTCCATGTGCGAATCGGGATAACCCACGGCCGAAAGGTTTACATAGTTGCTGCGGTCTTCGCTAAGTGTCCAGTTGCCAAACACGCTGAGCAGGTGCTTTTTAAAGGCCATGTTCCAGTTCAAGCCCAGGTTACTCGACCACGAGGTCATCTCTCCCGTGTTCTTGGTGTAGCTACCACGCAAGGTTTTGTCCAATTCGGTAATGAAAACCGTGTGCGTAGCAGGCAAGAAATTCTCCGTTCGCGCCATTCCGCGCATGTAAGAAACGTTCTCCGTGAGCCTCAAATTCTTCAACAAGCGATACTCCAAGTTCAGGCTAGCCGTGATGTTGGTGTTGCTTGTCAGGTCTTTTATGCCCACATTGGCATTATAAAGGGGGTTGGCAATGGGCACACTACCGGCCCCCGTGTGGTTGTCTAGCTGCTGCAAATACTCGCCAAACTCGTTTGTTGGACGATAATAGGGGTTTACGCGCGTATATTCGGAGAACGAACCATAGGGCGAATTGTGCCCGTCTGTTTCCGATAGGTTAAGACTTGCGCCTACCGAAACGTTTTCTTTACGATAGGTCATGCTGAAATTAAGGCTCTTGTTGTTTTGTTCCGAACCTTTCATCACGCCAGGGTTAAACGCGGCGTTAAGGTCTAGGCTATAACGAAAAACCTCTGTACCGCCGGCTGCCGATATCGAATGGCGGTGCGTAATGGCTGTACGCAGGGGCTTGCTCAGCCAATAAGTGTCTACACCAGCCAGCACGTTGCGCAGCAATTGGTTGTAGCGGTTCATGCTCTTGTCGTTAGACGGTTCGTAAACGCCTGCATCCCATTCCATCTGCAACTTCTCGCGCGCGTTCATTAGCTTATAGTCGGTAAGGTCGGGTGCCTGTATGGTCAGACCTCCATTGTAGCTAACCGACAGCACACCGTCGGGCGCAACCTTGGTTTCGATAACCACCACGCCGTTAGATGCGCGCGAACCATAGATGGCTGTTGCAGCTGCATCTTTTAATATCGTAACGTTTTCGATGCGTTCGGGGTCGAGTTGCAATATGCGACTCATCGACACGATGAAGCCATCCAGCACAAAGAGCGGCGTGTTTGGGCGGCTCGAAACGTTGTCGAGCAACAAGTCCATACTGTTAAGCGATGCCGTTGTGCCCAGGTTTTGGTCGCCGCGGATAAGGAATTCGGGCTGTGCATTGGGGTCCGAACCACGCGTATTGCTTTCAAGAACCTTAAAGCTGGGGTCGTAAAACTGCAAGCTTTTAAGGATGTTGTTGGGGTTTAGCTTGCGCAACTCTTCGCCCTTCACCGACACGTAGTTGCCTGTAAAGCTAGATTTGCTTCTCTTACTAAGACCCGTAACCACCACTTCTTCCACCATGTGGCCATCGGCTTTCAGCGCAATCCTCATGTTTGGGTTTGGTTTGGTAATCTGCAACGAAACACTTTCGTAGCCCATATACGACACCTTGATGGAGCTCTTGCGCGGAACTTGCAGCGAAAATTTGCCGTTCACATCGGTGATGCTACCCTTTACGCCGCCCGTCTTAGTGCCATCGGTAAGCATAACGGTGGCGCCAACCAGCGTTTCGTTGGTCTTGGCATCCGTAACCACACCCTCGATGCGTAGCATTTCTTTGTCGTCTACATCCCTGTTGTAAGACGAAATGATGATATGGCGGCCTGTTTCGTAGCGCACCAACACGTTTTGGTCGCCAATTAAGCGTCCCAAAACCTTATCTAACGGTACGTCTTTTACGTTTAATGTAGTTGGGCGGGCGATGCCCACAAGTGCCACTTCTTGAAATTCGATGGTGGCATTGGCTTGTTTGGCCACTTTTTCGAGCACCGTTCCCAACGGTTCGTTGCTCACGCGCAGCGTCACAGGCGTATTCTTCCAGTCGTCGAGTGCCCCACTTTGGGCATTCGCACTGGTAACATACAGCAACATGGCACATAGCATGTATAGCCACCCAAGTGCTGTTTGGTGGTTGTTTTCAGTTGTTCTCATCGATAAGCAGGATTAGTTTATGATGCGTTTCGAAATTGGTTGGCGTGTAGATTGTTGTTTTGATGGGGCCATAAAAGGCAAAGGGCTAGGCACAAACCACGTTAAGCCCTTTGCATGCCCCCCGTTTAGAGGTGCAGATGTGCGGCATTACAGCCTATTCCATCAGCTTTTCAAGAATGTCCAGATACCCCTTGTCCACGTTATACTTAGCCTTATATTCGGCAAACAGCGGTTTGGCGCGTTCCAGTTCTTTTCCATTGCGCATAAAGCTAACAAGTAATTGGTAAAGCACGGCATCGCGTTGTGCGCCTTGATAGAAGGCAGCCAGCTCCTTATACATGGTTTCGAGCTGTCGGGGCATGGTGTATGTTGCTTTTTGGGCAACAGTTTTTTTCTCGTTTTCGTAGAAACAATAGCGCATAAGGAAGCTCACGTAGTCGGGGTTACGCAATGCTCCTTCGCCCGAACGTGTCTTAACGCCGTCCATCAGTTTCCAATAATCGCCAATGCCTTGTTCGGCAATGGGTGTCTTTCGGGTGTCGGCATACATCTGCGGATATTCCATAAACGAGATGTAGGTGGCCGCCTCGGTATTGGCTAGGATGTATTCGGCTGCCACATCGCTTAACTGCGACTTTTGCTTAGCCACCATCTCTTGTACCTTCGAGAGCAGTGTTCGCGAGTCTTCAATTCGCTGCTGTGGCTTAATGTCTACCACGACACAAGCCAACAGCTGACTTTTATAACGCATCTGCCTTCTCATGTCGTCGATGCTACTTATCAGGCGGTTGGCCGCAGCAGCCTTTTCACTGCCACTGAACACCACTTCGGATGGGCGTTTTCCATCGTAGCGCACCACGGCATGTATGCTGTCGCCAGGCATCAGCAACACGTTCACCTGTCCGTTGATAAGCATGCACACGAGGTTCTTTGTTTCGAACGAGTACAAATGTTCATCGCCGGGGTTGGTATGAAACTCGGCATTGAAGAAAGGCGACTGCAAACAATCGAAATAAACCATTTCTTGTTTGTAGCCATAAACCTCTGCACTCAGCGTTGTCTTCTTCTGGGCATAACCATTAAAGGCCAATACGCAGAGCACTCCCAAAAGAAATTTTCTTGTCTTTGCTGTCATTGGGTATGTTTAAAAGCGGTTAGAAATATAAATTGTCAAGGGCATCGGGTGCGGATGATATATTCCTTCACTCATATCTATCCGCAAATAAAATTCATCATCTATCTTTATACGGCTGTAAAATTAGTAAGTGTAAACCATCCAATGTCTTAATTTTTGGTTAAAAAACATAAATAACGCATGCGTTCATGCTACATAACATAAAAAACGAGCATTTTAGGTCTGCATATTAACTGCAATTATATCGAATATTAAGTTTCTAGATACCGACGTCGTTTTGACTTTTGATATTTCTTTAAATGGAGAGGAGTTTACCATCCTTGTGATGCCAAACCAAGATAAACGTTCTGCGCATGTACGAAGTGCAGGAGTTATCAACTCAACAACTCCCAACTCATAAACTCACGGCCTATCCCTCTCGTAACTCGCCAATTTGTAAACTCGTCAACCAAATCACTCGTCAACCAAATTAACCGTTAACTTGTCAACTCGTTAAGCTGATGATTTGTCAACTTTTCAGCTTGGATTTTAACATTATGAGTGCCCTTTTTGCCAACCAACTGCCCACCTTGTCGCAAAAAATCGATTCTCGCGGAGGTTTGTTTCGGTGCAAAAAGTGGTCAGTTGTACATACAGACAAAATGAATTTTTATTTAAACAGACCGTCACTAACACCCGTTTTTGGGCGATTTGCAGCTAAACGCGGTGCGTTTTGGTGCAAAATGCGGTGCGTTTTGATGCTAAATGCAGTGCGTTTTGGT
>NZ_KV815108.1:91939-96188 GCF_001814145.1 Prevotella sp. HMSC073D09
GCTAAATGCAGTGCGTTTTGGTGCTAAACGCAAGTCAAAATACGGCAAAGTGCAAGTCGAAAAGCATAAATATACACCGTAAATGTATAAACAAAACCTTTTAGAGGCATCAAAAACATGGCTAAAAAGGCCAAAATAGTCGTTAAAAAGTGGATTTTGGGGGGCTAAAAGCGGGAAATTGGAGTTGAAAAAATACGAGTTGGCAACCAAACTAGAAAGGCAAAATGGTGCAAAATGTAGGTTCTAGGCTTAAAAATAGACAAACACCAAGGCTTGAAAGGGTAGAAAGAGTGGTAATTTACCTACTTTTTAACCAACATTTTTGCTAGAACGGAGTAAAAATCAGAACATAATTGTAAAAATAAAAATAATAATTTAAGCTTTTGGGTTAGCGGGTTGAAGAGTTGGTGAGTTGATGTTTTTGAGTTGGTGAAGTTGTAAGTTGATAGGCTTGTGAGTTGGTAGGTTGGTAGGTTGGTGAGCTGATGAGGTGATGAGTTGGTAAGTTTGCGAGTTCGTGAGTTGATGAGTTGGTAAGTTGCAGAGTTGATACATTCGGTAGTAGTTGAACTCTCGTGAGTTTATAAGCCAGTGAGTTTGGTTAGCCCTGCACTTCGTTTGTCCTATGTTGCATCACAAAGACAACACGCTGTTATCACTTGATAGAAACACTAAAAGTTAAGGCGGTTTCATCATAAAAACCACCTGCTGCAACTGGCGTAGGCATTTACAGACGGCACATTTGGCACGTTGCAGCCAAAAAACACGTGCCCACACTTTGCAAACTGCCATAAAAAGGCTACTTTTGCAAGAAAGAAAAGATATATAGGCATGGCAAAGCACAACGACTTGGGCAAATGGGGCGAAGATTTAGCTGCCGAATACCTGCAAAAACAGGGATATGTTATTCGCGACCGCGATTGGCATTGCGGCAAACGAGACATCGACCTGGTGGCGATTACAGCCGACTTGACCACTGTTGTGTTTGTTGAGGTGAAGACACGCACGACAGACGATGTGTCGGAACCTGCCGACGCGGTGAACAGGCAGAAGATAAGAAACCTTGGAATTGCCGCCAACAACTACATCAAACAGTTTAATGTGGTGGAACAGGTGCGTTTCGACGTGGTGACAATCGTTGGCAATAGCAACGAAAACGCCAAGCTGGAACACATCGAAGACGCCTTTAACCCACTGCTGGCTTAGGCATGAAGATTAGGCAGATACACTTGGAAGAAACCACTTCGACCAACACTTATATAAAAGGACTGGCGTTGGAGGCAGACGAAATGGTGGTGGTGAGCACCCTTTGGCAAACGGCGGGGCGCGGACAAGGCGTTAACCGCTGGGAAAGCGAACGGGGAAAGAACCTGCTTTTCAGCCTAATGGCGCGCCCTTCGTTCGTTGCCGTGCAACAACAGTTTGCCTTGTCGATGGCAGGAGCATTGGCCATCAAGGATGTTTTGGACCGCTTTACGCCCGACATCCGCATAAAATGGCCGAACGACATCTATTGGCGCGACCGCAAAATCAGCGGAACGCTTATCGAAACGAGCCTTGCGCATGGCGAAATCAGTCGTTTTGTGTACGGCATCGGGCTGAACGTTAATCAGGTTCGGTTTGTTAGCGATGCGCCAAACCCTGTTTCGCTTGCGCAGATTACGGGCAAGCAGGTGGCACTGATGCCGCTGCTCGACAGCATTGTTGAGGCTTTTCTCGCACAATGGGACTTGTTGAAAGCAGGCCAAACCCACCTCATCGCCGCTCGTTACAACGCCTCACTTTATCGCGCAACGGGCTTTCACCGTTACAACGACAAACAAGGGGCATTTGATGCAGAACTTGTTGGGGTGGAAACCGATGGCCTAATAACCCTACGAGATAGGCAAGGACAACTGCGAACTTACTCGCAACCCTACGCCACCAACGGCGAAATGGCCGACAAGCTGCGGTTCGAGATTTAGCGACAGCGCGCTAGCCGTATAAGTTAGAACAAACCAATAACATTATATACAATGTACAAAAGAATATTATTAAAGTTGAGCGGCGAGAGCTTGATGGGCACTCAAAGCCACGGAATAGACCCACAACGTCTGCAAGAATATGCCCAACAGATTAAGGCTGTGCATGAGATGGGCGTGCAAATAGGTATCGTTATCGGTGGCGGAAACTTCTTTCGCGGACTTAGTGGGGCGCAAAAAGGTTTCGACCGCGTTAAGGGCGACCAGATGGGCATGTGCGCAACGGTGATGAATTCGTTGGCATTAAGTTCGGCCTTAGAGGCCATCGGCGTGAAAACGAAGGTGCTTACGGCCATTCGCATGGAGCCTATCGGCGAGTTTTACAGTAAGTGGAAGGCCATCGAGAGCATGGAGTCGGGCTACGTCTGCATTTTCTCTGCCGGTACGGGTTCGCCATATTTCACCACAGACACGGGCAGTTCGTTGCGCGGAATAGAAATAGAGGCGGACGTAATGCTAAAAGGTACGCGCGTGGACGGCATCTATACGGCCGACCCAGAGAAAGACCCTACGGCCACAAAGTTTGCAGAAATAACCTACGACGAGATTTATACGCGGGGCTTGAAGGTGATGGACCTCACCGCAACCACGATGTGTAAGGAGAATAACTTGCCCATCTACGTGTTTAACATGGATGTTATGGGTAATCTCGAACGCGTTATGCGCGGTGAGAATATCGGGACGTTGGTGCATAATTAAAAGGATAAGCATTCTAGCTTTCAGACCGGTCGGACCTGGTCTGACTGGTCCGACTGGTCCGACTGGTCCGACTGGTCCAACTAGCCCAACTAACCTGCCCCACACCAAGCCCAAGTGGCAAAGCATTTGGCTTAACTCCATAACTCCTTAACTCCTCAAAAATAACTCCTCAAAAATAACTCCTCAAAAAAACATGGAAATAGTTTTTGCCCTTATCGTCATTGTGGCTGTAGTCTTCGTTTTCGTACTCTTTAAGAATACGAAGGCGGGGTACGAACGGCAGATTGATGAACTGAAAAAGCAACTGGAAACAGAACGCGAGTATGCTAAACGCATGCTCGACCAAGCCGACGACAACCTGCAACGGGCTAACCAAAACCTTGATAGGGAACGCCAACACGCCGAAGACTTACGTAGGGAAAGCGACCAACGATGGGAACAAAAGCTGGAAAGTCTGAAAAAAGACATGCAAAACACTGCCGCTAAAGAACTGGCGGCTAAACAAGAGGAATTGCAAAGGGCGAACCGCACACAGATGGACGACCTTTTGAGGCCTATTAAGGAGCAGTTTACAGACTTTAAACGGGCTGTGGACGAGAGCAAAACGCAAAATGAGGTGAACAAAACCGAACTGCAAAAGGCTTTTGAAAACACAATGAAACTGTTTCAGCAGCAACAACAGCAAACGGTTGACAGCCTGAAACAACAAACAGAACGCATTGGCGAAGATGCGGCTAACCTTTCGCGAGCCTTGAAAGGCGAGAGTAAAACGCAAGGCGACTGGGGTGAGATGGTTCTTGAAACGCTTTTGGAGAATAGCGGCCTGCAACGCGATGAGGAGTTCTTTGTGCAAGAAACGGTGAAGAGCGAAGATGGCGCAACGTTTCGCCCCGATGTGGTTGTGAGGTTTCCCGAAGGGCGGTCGGTAGTGATTGACTCTAAGGTGTCGTTAACGGCATACGCCGACGCCGTAGCTACTGATGACGAACACGAACGCGACCGCTTGCTGGCCGAACACGCCAAAAGTGTGCGCAGACATGTGGACGAGCTGTCGGCTAAAAGCTATGATAAGCTAGTGGAAGATGCTATCGGGTTTGTGCTGATGTTTGTTCCCAATGAGAACAGCTACATCGCAGCCATGAAACAACAGCCAGATTTGAGCCGCTATGCATACCAAAAACGCATCATCATCATTTCGCCCAGCAACTTGCTCATGGCCTTACAACTGGCTTATAACCTGTGGCAATACGACAGACAGAGCAAAAACGTGGAGAAGATAGTGAAAACTGCCGCCGACTTATACGACAAGGTGGCGGGCTTTACGGAGACCTTCACCGACCTTGAAGGCCAATTGCAACGTCTTGCTCGTAACTTCGAGCAGGCTCGCGGTCAGCTTTTCGATGGTAAGGGCAATGTGCTTAGGCGCATCGATGGCCTTCGCGCCTTGGGTGTTACGCCTAAAAAGCGGATTAAAGGATTGGAAGAGGAGGGCTTATGAGGAGTTAAGGAGTTATGGAGTTAAGCCAAAT
>NZ_KV815108.1:96288-139915 GCF_001814145.1 Prevotella sp. HMSC073D09
TAAGGAGTTATGGAGTTAAGCCAAATGCTTTGCCGCTTGTGTTTGTAGGTGGTGTCAGGCTAATACAGGCTAATAGGACAAGTCAGACAAGTCAGACCTGTCCGACCTGTCCGACCAGTCCGACCAGTCCGACCAGTCCAAAAGCTAGAACGAACTACAAATCTAGAAACTGCTCGGCTGCTTTAAAGGGCGTTAGCCATCTTTTCACCTTTTCACCATTTCACCTTTTCACCCTTAAAAGGCGTTAGCCATCTTTTCACCCTTTCACCTTTTCACTCTTTCACCTTTACTCTTCCCCTCCAACTTCTTTTTCCGCACCAGCATACTAATAAACGACTGCTCCGCCATGTACGAAGAACGCACAAAGGGAGAGCTTTCGGCGTTCTCGTAACCTATGCGCACAGCAGTTCGCTTGTACGCCAAGAACATGTCGGGGTGAACATATTCCACCACATCCAATTGCTTTTCGCTGGGTTGCAGATACTGTCCGATGGTTATCATTCGGCATCCCACGTCGTAAGCCTCTTGCAATAGGGCGTTCACTTCTTCCTGCGTTTCGCCCAAACCCAACATTATTCCAGTCTTAGTGATAAAGCCCTGCTCGGCAATCTCACGCAAAGTACCCATGCTATTGCGATAGGTAGCGCGGTGGCGAACGCTTGGCGTAAGCCTTTCCACCGTTTCCAAGTTATGCCCAACGATGTCGGGCGCAGCCGCTAACACCGTTTGTAACTCCTGCCCGCGATAGTCGGGGATAAGCACTTCGATAATAATCTCCGGACAAAGTTCGCGTATCCGGCGGATGGTTTCAGCCCAATGAGCCGCCCCCTTGTCGGGTAAGTCGTCGCGATCTACCGATGTTATCACACAATGCCTTAGCTCCATCGCCCGCACACTACGCGCAATCTTCAACGGTTCGTGAGGGTCGGGCGGCAAAGGATTTCCAGTTTGCGTGGCGCAAAATCGGCACGCACGCGTACAACGGTCACCCAATATCATGAAGGTAGCCGTTCCGCTTTTCCAGCAATGTCCCTTATTCGGGCATTTTCCACTACTGCATATCGTGTGCAAACCATTCTCTTCGAGCGTTTTCTCTACAAATCCGTATTTCTCTCCACCCTCAATCTTGGTGTAAAGCCATTTAGGTTTTCTCAGATAAGGTTTGCGTATAGATTGTTCTTCCATTGTATAGCACATTTAGGCTGTTGTTAATGATGTTGCACGCTGTACTCCGCATAGCGTGGACGTAACAATTTGCACGACAAAGATAAGGTTTTTAACCTAAATAGAAGAAGATACAAGGCACTTTTTTGCGCCCCATCCTTGGGACAGTCCCATACATTTTTTGTACGTGCACGAAAGAGCAGACCGAGAAGTAAGCAAAAATAACATTCATACGCATTGCGAATGAACATTTATTTTTATCTTTGCAATACATTAATCACAAACAGATAAACGATGAAAAAAACAATTGTTATATTCGGTTCGTCAATGGGCACCTGCCAAGGCATAGCCGAAAAAATAGCCGAGAAATTGGGCGTGGAAGCCATTAACGTGGGCGACCTAACTGCCGACGTGCTTAACGAAAACGAGAACCTGCTGCTGGGAACATCCACGTGGGGTTCGGGTGAGATGCAAGACGACTGGTACGAGGGTGTGAAACTGCTCGACGAGGTTGGCCTAAAAGGCAAAACGGTGGCCATTTTCGGCTGCGGCGACTCCAATTCCAACGCCGACACGTTCTGCGGAGGAATGGCCGAGCTGTGTGAAGCCGCCACTAATGCGGGGGCTAATGTGCTCGAAGGTGTGCCTACCGAAGGCTACACATTCGAAGACAGCCCTGCGGTTAAAGACGGAAAGTTTGTTGGACTGGCTCTCGACAATGAGAACGAGGCCGACAAGACCGACGAACGCATCGATGCTTGGCTGGCACAGATTAAGCCCGCGTTGTAATGTGGGCAAACCAACGTGGCGCGAGCCGTAGGTAAAACCGTAAACGGAACTAGCGGAAGACCATCTTACGCTAGGTTTCCGTTTACATACTTGGTGCAAAAGAACAACGCATCTGCCCCTACAATCTGCGTACGCCTCACTATCGCAACAGAAGGCCTCTCACAAAAAAGGTAGCGAAGTAAATACTGGAAATGGCCGTCCCTAAAAGGAAAAGACCAAATGCAACGCGGCTCATTCGCCGTCTGCAAACAACATACCACCACATCAAACCATTATCTCAACAATGAAGGTAAAGCTAGACACAAAGAAGTTCTATCCTGGGTACCCTGTCTTCATCGTCTCGTATTATGGCAAAGACGGGCAGCCCAAGCTCTCCACACTGTCTTCATCGTTCAGCATCGGCAATGTTTTCGCGATGGGGATGCATGCCAACTCGTACCTTTCCTCTTGCATCAAGCATAAGAAAGGGCTGTGCATCAACTTCTTAACCCGAAACCACCTACGAGCCATTGAACGCGCAGGACTGGTATCTAATTTCGATTGCGAAACGAAAACAGCCGACACAGAGCTAACATTCTCTAACAACGAAACCACCAATTCACCCTACATCAACGAGGCATCCGTAGTTCTAGCCTGCGAGACGAAAGACGAAACAACCCTTCGCGACGAAGGACTTAAAGTGGTTTTGGCAGACATCCGGGAGCGATTGTGCGAGGAAAGGCTGATTGAGGACGGCCATTTTAAGTATGAAGAGCTAGACCTGCCGTTGCTGGAGGCCGATTCAAGCGGCATTTTCTACCGTTTCATGAATAAGGAATTGCAAAAAGGAGGGAGTTTCTTCAAATAGTTCCTGATACAAAAGAGGCCAACCCAAGCATGCTGCTCGGATATTTGGCAGGCAGGGCAACATGACGCTCCGCAAACCCAAAAACGAGAAATTAAGCAGCCGAACCCCTGCTTGTTTGCCCCTCGTGGCGACTTTGTGTTGGCATTTACTACCACGACATCATTGGAAACGGCATTCGTCTCCCTCCAAAAAGGTTCTACACGTTTGCAACGTGTCCAGTAAACTATTCGCATTTCATCAGATTACAGGAGGCATTCCGTACCCTCATCGCCCTCAAGTGTCCCTAATGGAACGCACGAAAAAGACCACTGCTGCCATAAGAAACAAAAGGAAACTATATGGGAAAGAATAAACTTTTAACCATTGCCCAATCAATAACCCTTGCATTGGCGATGGCTAGCTGCACCAATAAGCATCCTTATCAGGTAAGGCAAGACTGTTATGCTGCCATCGAAACCTATGTTGCAAGCCATAAAGAATACAACAGTTTCTTATTGCTATCCACCCGAAAGCTTTTCAACGAGGATGGAACTCATCCCGGGTTCCTTATCGGACCACTATATAAAGGACTTGATAAAGAGCTGAAAAACTTTGCACCTATCGAGTTTTTAGAGGTTGATGGGAAAAAAGTCTATCTCTTTTCTGATGTTTCGTACCTTACTAACAACGACAATAACCCCATAAACAACTATTGTAAACCCGATAGCACATTGCTGTTAAGCTACGACAACCAACAGACTTACTGCCACTATCGCCTGGTGAACTATCTGAAAAGGGCAAAACTTTTGTTCTTTGAACAAGGTAAGTTACGCATATCCAACTCGCCCGACACCCTGTATTTACCCACGATAAAGATAGATTCCATACGCAAGTTCTAACGAACTAACAGCATCATTCTTGTTGGCTGTATGGGGTTAATGCATTATTTTAAGCCACACCGCTTTTAAGCGATAACAACAAAACAACTAGCATACAAAGGTTTCATAGCCTTGCAACTTTTTCAATTTACCGTTATGGCACATTTCAATATCATTGATAGAATATACTTTGCGGGCGAACGCAGCCAAGATAGAGGCGACAGAAAGGTTAGCGGACCAGGTGGAATAATGGCTGGTTTACTATTCCCTTTACTCATATTGTTAGACAAATTGAATAAACTACACCTGCTGCCTTTTGGTAAGCAACTCTCAGTACTTTATGTATGCGGTTCCTTTTGTGCCCTTTTCTTCGGCATTTGGAGGTATTATGTAAAGTCGGGTCGGCACGAACGCGTGATGAATTATTATCGCGGAAGGGCAACAGACACCCCTGCATATAACTATGCGTACATCATCGGGTGGATAATAGTGTGTGTTGTTGTTACATTGATAATAGCCCAATGCAATATTTCTCTACCTCCAAGACGGGTTTTATAGCGCATCTTCAATTGTTGCCGATGTCTTTTAGAGTAACACAGCAAACTGCATGATGAAGCTTGAATTGGAAAAAACACTTAAACAAAACCCATGATGAAAGAACAAATAATAGAACTGTTAAAGCAAGGACGTAAGTTAGAGGCCGTAGCCACGGCACATCGTTTGGGCGGTGGCACGTTGCTACAGGCCAAGCGATATGTTGATGCCGTGGAAAGGGAAACACTGAACGGCAATTCGCCAGACGATAACGACCGGGTGGTGCGCAGCTGGTCGGTGAAATACGATGGTGGCAAGCCCGTTTCCATTACCCTACGCGACCAGCATGGCGAACGACAACTTGTTGAGGGCACGCTAGAATGGAACGCGATACTAGCTGAAATTACACAGACGAGAAATGAACGCGATACAACGACAGACGTAAAGGGTAAGCGATGGAGATTCTCATGGTGGTCGAAACGCAATCAAGAGCGCATGGCCAACGCCAATACGTCCACTCCTTCCAAATGGAAGTTCTATCTACCCTTTGGTTTGGCTCTCGTGTTGTTTTTTGGTTTTATCACCTTTTTGACGGATTGTACCTATGGCTACGTGGGGTTGTTGCGCCAAGCGGTTATGTCTCTTATCATGTTTCTTATTACTTATGCAGGCTATTTGTTGGCCATCGAGAAAAAGGAAAAATGGTATTCGCGTCTTTGGGGGGTGGTGATATGCTGTGCTAGCTGCGTGTTTGGGGGAGCTCTTGGCATTGCCTTGGTGAAAGACCTCTGTACCGACAGCCTGAAAGTGTATCAAGGCGAAGTGAAGGTACACCACAATACTGGGCGTGGAGCCACTCGTTATACCGTGGAATGGGCAGGCGACGACTCCCATTGGTGGACAGAACATGGCATAACCCGCAGCATTTATCAAGAAATGCAGGGGTATAAAAAGGCTCGTGTGGAGTATTGGCAAAATTCGGGCGTGGTAAAGCGCATACAACCGCTGTAAGTTATAGGCAAACAAAATACGATTTGGAACGCACGTTCCACCTGTCGACAAAGCAAACGGCTGATAACTCCCCAACTCATCAACTAGCCAACCAACTCTCAACTTACAAACTTATCAACTCCCAAATTCACCAGCTCATCAATTCACTAACTCACCAACTCTCAATTCCTAAACTCACCAGCTCATCAACTCGCCCTCTCAACTCCTAACTGTCAAACTCCCCAACTCGACCCACCAACTCTCCAACTCATCAACTCCCCAACCAACTCATCAACTCTCCAACCAGCTCTCAACTCACAAACTCCCAAATTCACCAACTCACTAACTCACCAACTCTCAATTCCCAAACTCACCAGCTCACCTTCTTAACTCCCAAACTCACCAACTCAACCCATCGATCCATCAACTCACCAACTCTCAACTCCCAAACTCCCAAACTTCCCAACTCATCAACCCACTAACTTGTCAACTCGCTAATTCATCAGCTCCCCAACTCATAATCTTAAAAACTTACGATATGTTTTACAAAATGCGATTTGTTTTCCACCCATTCTAGCGAAGTTGAAACGCTAAAAGCGTGCAATTAGCTGCTTTTTTCAGTCTTTTATATCTCTCTTTTTGTCTTCTTTTGAGAAAGCCGACTGCGTTTTGCACCATTTTGCCTTTCTAGTTTAGTTGCCAGCTCATTGTTTTTTACGCCCAACTACCCGCTTTTATACCCTAAAATCCAACTTTTTAACCACTATTTTGCCCTTTTCGGCCATGTTTTTAATGTCTCCAAAGGGTTTTATCTATACCATTGCAGCGGATATTTATGCTTTTCGTATCGCATTTTGCGGCATTTTGAACTGCATTTAGCACCATTTTGCCTTGCGTTTTGCACCAAAATGCACTGCATTTAGCACCAAAACGCAGTGCGTTTAGCGGCATATTGCACTGCGTTTAGCATCAAAACACACTATATTTTGCTGCAAATTGCCCAAAAACCAGTGCAAATGGCGGTGCTTTTAAATAAAAATTCATTTTGCCGCATTCGCAAACCACCCCTTTTTTGCATCAAAACCAACCCGTGCGAGAATCGTTTTTTTGCGGCAAGGTGAGCTGTTGGTGGATTATAAGCCACTCATAATGTTAAAATTTATGCTCAAAAGTGGACAAAAATGGGGTGGAGCGTTTATAAGTTGGGGGGGTGCCGAGTTCGTAAGTTGACGAATTCGCAAGTTTATGCCTTTACAAGGTGGTAGATTTTTCGAGCTGGTGCATTTACACGTTGACGAGTTAATATGCTGGAAAGTCTTATGGTTTTACGGGTTTATTAGCAGGCAAGGTAACCCGTTTGCACGTTAACAAGGTAGTAGATTCTACTAGTTGGCGAGTTCGCAAGCAGACAAGTTATAGTCAAACAGAATTGGATTTGCAAAGCCATAGGTGCATCGTAAACAAACAAAAGTCCTCTTTATCCTCTGTGCAAGGGTTTATTGATGCCGTGCTACGCAACGTCTTGCATCCTTCAAACAACAATTTTCCAAAAGCAATTCTGTTTGACTATAACAAGTTTATGTGTTAACATGCTGGTTAGTGTTGTTGCACTAAGCCTATATCCTGCACATTACACCTTATTATTTTTATGGCGAGGTAAAATCTTTTAGTTCGATTGTTTAGTCGTTCTAAGGTCTTTCTATGGCCTTGTTGTGCGAGTTCTAGGCGTGGTAAATGCACATCAGTGTGGCTCCACGTTGTTTCTCTTTTTGGTATGGACACAAAAAATCCACCTCATTTGCCACTAAGCGGTAAGTTTACAGTGGCAATGAGGTGGATTAAACGTATGTAATTACTTCAAGAGTAGTTCCACAGGACAGTGGTCGCTGCCCAATATGTCGGTATGGATTTTGGCGTCTAGCACTTCGGCTTGTAGGCGATTAGACACAAGGAAATAGTCGATGCGCCACCCCGTGTTGCGTTCGCGTGCCTTAAACCTGTACGACCACCAACTATATGTAACCTCTTCGGGATATTTCCAACGGAAGGTATCAGTGAAACCTGCATCTAGAAGTTGGGTCATCTTTTGGCGTTCCTCGTCGGTAAAACCAGCGTTGCGCCTGTTGGTCTTGGGATTTTTCAAGTCTATTTCTTGGTGTGCCACATTCATATCGCCGCAAACAATCACTGGTTTACGCTTATCCAAGTTGTGCAAATAGGCCTGAAAATCGTCTTCCCACTGCATGCGGTAGTCTAGTCGGCGCAGCTCCTCTTGCGAATTGGGCGTGTAAACCGTTACCAAAAAGAACGTGGGCATCTCTAAGGTGATAACCCTTCCCTCGTGGTCGTGTTGGTCGATGCCGATGCCGTAGCTAACGTTCAGGGGTTTATGGCGCGTGTAAATGGCCGTGCCCGAATAGCCTTTCTTGTCGGCATAGTTCCAATACGATTCGTAACCATCGAACTGTAAGTCTAGCTGACCTGCCTGCATCTTTGTTTCTTGCAGGCAAAAGAAATCGGCATCAAGCGCTTTAAAGGTGTTCTCAAAGTCTTTGCCAACCACAGCGCGTAGTCCATTGACGTTCCAAGAAATAAACTTCATGTGCCTAATTAATCTTTTTCCCTTGCAGAACGACAGGATTCTTAATTTCGTAAGGGGTGTTCTCGTACGTTATTTGCTTTACAAGCAAACGTATAACTTGCTTTTCTTTGTAGTATTCCAGCAATTGTTGCACTTGCTGATGCTGCATAGAACCAAATTGGATGACATTTGTAAATGTCAGTTTGCCAGGCTTTCCGGCAATCGTTATGTCGAAATCTTTGGCTGCAATGGGGCTTGCCAAGTAATAACCCTTGTTGTAATAGTCTTCCAGCGTGTAATTGGGCAGCTTTAATTTCATCTTTACCTCAACGGGGTCTGCCGCGCCTAGCTGTTTTACGAAGGTTTCAGAGGCACTGACCGAGCCTGTCAAAACTCTAACGGGGAATTTGTCAATAACAAGTATCGTGTCGTTTGTGACACTCCAAGCGATTTTCACCGAGTCGATATCAGTGGGCTTTGGACCCTTGACAAACTTCAACTGGCCAGAGTAATTACCAACAATGGAACTCATGATAACCGTTTGCTCTGCCTTTGTAATTTTCTTATACTTCGGTTCTTCACCTCCGTTTCCGCCGCTAAGACATGAACTGAGCGACAGCATGGCCACGCCGAATAAGGCGACGGCAACCAAATTCAATGTTTTTTTCATCGTGTTCTGTATTATTGTATTTATAATTTAAAGCAGGATTAACGTAGAACTTGCATCTAAAAGATATAAAAAATGTTATTTTGGGCGTATGAGGTTCATAAACTCTTCGCGCGTTTTGGCTTGGTTGAAGGCACCGCTGAAATCGCTGGTGGTGGTGATGGAGTTTTGTTTTTCCACGCCGCGCATCTGCATGCACAGGTGTTTGGCCTCTACAACCACCATTACGCCTAGGGGTTTAAGCGTGTCTTGTATGCAGTCTTTTATTTGTTGGGTCATTCGTTCCTGCACTTGCAGGCGATGGCTAAATATGTCTACCACTCGTGCTATCTTGCTTAGGCCCGTGATGTAGCCGTTGGGAATGTAGGCCACGTGTACCTTTCCGAAGAAGGGCAGCATGTGATGTTCGCACATCGAGAAGAAGTCGATGTCTTTAACGATAACCATTTGGTTGTATTTCTCTTCGAAGAGTGCATCTGTAAGCACTTTGCGAGCATCTTGTGTGTAGCCGCGGGTTAGTACCTGCATGGCCTTTGCCACGCGCATGGGCGTTTTTTCTAATCCTTCGCGGCTAGGGTCTTCACCCAAAAGGGCTAGCACTTCTTTGTAATGTACGGCTAGCTGGTCTAGCCCTTCTCGGTATTCTGGTTCCAAGTTCATGTTTCAGATAAGTGGCTTCTTTATGTATGTCGTTGCATGTTGGGCAGTTTTAGTTCTGCACCGTTATCTTTCCTTTTACGATGACAGCCTGCTTGTAGCCCATGGCTTGTATGGCGTTGAGCATGCGTGTGGCCTCTTCTATGCTGCGGTAGTTGCCCACGCGGCAAATCCATCGTGGCGAATAGAAGTGCACGTAGATGGGTTGGTCGGGGAAGGCTGCTTTTATCCGGTTGCCTATTTGCTGTGCGCGGTTCTTGTCGTCGCGCGAGTTTCCGCCGGCGTATGCCTGCACCCGATAGCCGTCTACCTTGTATCCGCCCACCATCACCTTTTTGCGCGTGTCTATTACGGGGATGTTCAGGCCGTCGCCATCGTCGCCGAGGGCGTTATTCTTTTGTGTGGTCTCTTTTTTGTTGGGTTCGTTCTTGCGCGTTTGTTCCGTTTCGCGTTTCTCGTTAGGCTGTCGCGCAGGGCTCTCCACCTCGGTTACCGAGGTACTTTTCCCACTGTTGGCCGTGCTGCCGTTGGCGGTTTGGGGTATGCGTTCGTTGGAATTGGGGTTTGCCCACTTCCCTGCGCCGCCCTTTCCGTTAACCAGCTGTTCTATGGCGGCACTCTGAGAGATGGTTACAACGCCTTGCGTCTTCGTGTCGCGTCGGCGTAAATGGTCGGTAAAGGTTTGCGCCTCCATCGCAATGACGGTGCAAATCCAAGTGAGAATAACGGTTACCAGACGTTTCATTGTTGTGGGGTGTTGAGGGTTACGCTAGGGCGAAGTGGCCTGTTGCCGACCAATCCGCACGTTTGCCGCATTTGGAAAGTGGATGAATAAATTGGCGAGACGACACGCCCGGCACACTTTCGTAAGCCGAAAGTGCCGCTTCGCCGCATTAGCTATTGCTTGTTGTTATTTCTTCCAGGCATCGATGATGCCCTTGAAGTCGGCGCATTTCAATGCTGCACCGCCGATAAGGCCGCCGTCGATGTTGGGTTTGGCAAACAGTTCGGGTGCATTGCTGGGCTTTGCGCTGCCGCCATAGAGGATGGAAGTGTTCTCGGCTACCTCGTTGCCATACTTTTCGGCGATTGCCGAACGAATGAAGGCGTGTATCTCTTCGGCTTGTTCGGCCGTTGCAGTCTTGCCTGTACCGATGGCCCAGATGGGTTCGTAGGCTACGATAACGTTGGCAAACTCTTCGGCAGAGAGGTTAAACACCGAACCTTCAAGTTCAGCTTTCACCACATCGTTTTGCTTATTGGCCTCGCGTTCGGCCAAAGTCTCGCCGATGCAGAATATCACCTTCAACCCGTTTTTAAGTGCCAAGAGCACTTTTCCCTTCAATATTTCGGGTGTTTCGTTGTAGTATTCGCGACGTTCAGAGTGTCCGAGGATAACATATTGTGCGCCCGTGCTCTTCACCATCTCGGCCGAAACCTCGCCCGTGTATGCTCCTTTTTCCTTGTCTGCGCAGTTCTCGGCGCCCAAACCAACGAGTTGGTTGTTTAAAACGCCTGCTACGCTAGCCAAATGAATGAAAGGTGTGCAGATGATAACGTCGCAATTGGGTTTGTCGGCGGCCAAAGTGTCGTTCACTTCCTTTGCCAAGGCCAGTCCTTCTTGCAGGTTCAGGTTCATTTTCCAGTTACCTGCTACGATCTTTTTTCTCATTTTTCTTTTTTTCTTTAAGAGTGTATATAGTTTATTGCGTTTTCTTTGTTTCTTTATCCATTTGGTCCATGCCCATAGGCGGTCGGCCAAGGTAAGCAAGAACAGCGGAAACACGAACCAAAGCACTATCTTGGTGATGCGTGTCGTTACGCTAGTGGGGTCTATTTTGCCGATGCTAAGCTTGTCTAGTGGGGCGTTCAGCGTTTCTTGTTTGGGCAAGGCGTTGTGGCTCCATTTGTTAATCACCACACCATCTTTAATAAGTATCAGCCCGGGGTTGCTCCTTATCATCGTTTTCAGCGTAGTGCCGTCGGTGATGTAGAAAGGATATTCGGCCCCAGTGAGGTCTTGCCAACGGCTGATGGCGGCTTTTCCGCTGGCGGTTAGGCACATCATGGGCACGTTATGCCGTTTGGCGTACTCGTATATTCGGTCTATCGCACCGAAGTTGGTGTCGTCGGCTTGCTCTAAGAAAGGCGAAATCAGCAAGAATGTGTAGCCCTTACGGCTCAATACGTCTTCTGTTATGTCGTTGCCTGTGGCCTCGTCGGTGATGGAGAAGTCGTGAATGGGCGGTACGTAGCCCTCTTCGGTTTGCACGGTCTTGCTGTCTACGAAGGTCCAAGTGGAGTCTGGGTAGTTGTCTAGCGTAAACTCGCGCGTCTCTCCGTTCTTGCTTAGCACGAAGGTTGTTTCAAATTTGGGTTGTTTTGCATCCGCAGGAATTTCCATTCCCTTACGGATGTCGGCTCCGATGTGGTATGGACGGAAGTCGAATGGGGGGAGCGTGTACAGGCTCCACGCGCTCGACACGATGATAAAGAACAGCGTATAGTTGGTAACAATCCATTGATTGGTCTTTGAAATGAACCTCACCATGCGCAGCGGCCATCTTGCCACCACTATGGCGGCCAGCAACAGCACGATGTTTTTTGCCAAAGTCTGCCCATTGCTCAGATGAAGGGCATCGCCGAAACAACCACAATCCTTTACAGGACTAGCAAAGTATATCCACACCGTGATGAGGGTCATCATGCCGATAAAGCCCAACAGCAGCTTTGAAACCAAACGCCGCTGTATGGCGAAGAGCAGATACACGCCCAAAGCGAACTCTGTGGCGGACAAGGCAACGGATGTGAAGAGCGTGAACCAATCGGAAACGAAGCCTAAAAGGCCAGCGGCCATCAGGTAATCGTTTATCTTATATTGTGTGCCAAGTGGGTCGATGGCCTTTACATAGCCCGACAACACGAAGGTTGTGGCTATCAACAGCCTGCACACGTTGGTAAGTATGTATATCAGTCGTTTCACATTCAAAATGCTCTATTGGCCAGTTGGTGCGGCATATACGATTGGTTATCGCTTTTAGCAAAGCCGCAAGCATGGTCTTTATCGTACTTCCTTCTCTTTTAGTTTAATGGCTCCAAACACTGCATAGTTGATGATGTCCATATAGTTGGCATCGATGCCTTCGCTAACAAGGGTGTCGCCCTCTAAGTCTTCCATTTCCTTTATGCGTTGCAGTTTAGTTAGTATCAAGTCGGTATAGCTGCTAACGCGCATTGTTCGCCACGCCTCGTCGTAGTCGTGGTTCTTTTTTAGCATCAGTTGCAAGGCGTCGTTGGCGTATTGGTGATACAGGGCAAGCGCCTCTTCGGGCGTGAGGTCAACCTCGTCGGCAAAGCCTTTGTCTAGTTGAATTAGGCCGATAATACCATAATTCACCAATGCGATAAACTCAGGTCTGATGCCTTCGTTCACCATTGCCGTTCGTTTTATTTCGAGCGAGCGTATGCGTTTGGCCTTGATAAAGAGCTGGTCGGTAAGCGATGTGGCCCTCAGAATGCGCCACGATGCGCCATAGTCGTGCAGTTTTCTTTCAAAAAGGTCTGCACACTCTTTCAGCGTTTCCTCAAACTGTTTCTCTGTCGTTGCTTGTTCTGCCATCGTTCTTGTTCTTTTGAGCCTCGGTGAGGTAGGGTAGGGCGCATCGGTAGTGCATGCAAGCTTGCTTTTACATTGCCGAGTGCAGCCTAATTTCTGCAAAGTTAGTGCCAACGAGCGCAATAAAAAGCTTGCTTTTATATTGCCGAGTGCAGCCTAATTTCTGCAAAATTACACATTATTCAGCAAACGGCAAAAGAAAAGGCACGAGTTGTCGTGCCGTGCGCGCCAATCATTGCGCCTGCTTTTTCTGAATGGCCTTCACCATTTGACAAAGGGCCTCGTATCGAATTTTCAGCGAATCGCGCCTAACCAAAAGCTCCGCCTTACGCTGTGAGGTAAGCTTTCCTTGTTTCAGAGCCTGCTCTTTAGCTTGCAAAGCCGAGTCGGTGCGTGCAATGTCGGCTTGTGCCAACTTCAACGATGCCGTTTGCCAAATCCCCAAAGCCGTTTTTCGCGCATTGATGGCACGCGGAAAGCGGTCGCGCAACACGCTAATTGAGTCGAGTACGTCTTGATAACGCTCTGCCTTATACAAGCTGTCTATCTTGGCTAGCAGCGGTGCCGCCTTTTCGTCTTCGCTCTTTTCGCAGCTAATGGTTAAGGCAAACAGAGCCAAAAGCAAAAGTATCTTATTCATATTTCTTAATTATATGTACTGTATGGGGTACCATCTGCAACACCCGATGTGGCACATAGGCGATAACCGCCCTGTTTTGCGCATCATTAAAAACGCGCTGCCAGCCATGTACCTACGTCTCATCTGGTGTTTGCACGCACCATCATGGACAAAAGTAACAATAAAAAACGAAACCGCCGAACTATCTGCATGTATTTTAAGGCTTATTCGATAAAATGCACTTCATTTTGTGTTCAGGCGCATCCGTTGTCGCTTTTCAATTGGCGCTTATGCCCAACATCTGTCAGCCTGCACGTCTAAAAACGTGTTTGCAACGGGCTACTATCAACTTTTATGCGTAACTTTGTACCCACAAAAAGACTTGTATTTAGCATGAAGATATTATCCGATGCCCAACTGGCTGAACTCCTAGACCAAGACATTTTCCATAAAATAGGCGATGCGGCAGATGCCCTCGGCGTGCCTTGTTATGTGGTAGGAGGGTATGTTCGCGACCTTTTCTTGGAACGAGCGTCTAACGACATCGACGTAGTTGTGGTGGGAAGTGGCATACAAGTGGCCGACGCACTGCGCAAAAGCCTTGGAAAGAAGGCGCACATATCGGTGTTTCGCAATTTCGGAACAGCCCAAGTGAAGTTTCGTGGTTACGAAATTGAGTTCGTTGGAGCGCGAAAAGAAAGTTACAGCCACGACTCGCGCAAGCCTATCGTGGAGAACGGAACGCTGGAAGACGACCAAAACCGCCGCGACTTTACCATCAACGCTATGGCCGTTTGCCTTAACGCCGAGAACTTCGGGCAGCTTATAGACCCTTTCGACGGCCTTTACGACCTCGAAGACGGCATCATTCGCACGCCGCTCGACCCCGACATCACTTTCTCTGACGACCCCCTGCGCATGTTGCGGTGCGTGCGGTTTGCCACCCAACTTCGCTTTTTCATCGAAGACGAAACATTCGATGCGCTTACACGTAATGCCGAACGCATTAAGATTGTTAGCGGAGAACGCATTGCCGACGAACTAAACAAGATAATGATGACACAGCAGCCTAGTCGCGGATTTGTGGAATTGCACCGCTGTGGCCTGCTGCAACTCATCCTTCCCGAATTAACTAGGCTCGATAATGTGGAAACGCGCAATGGCCGTGCGCACAAAAACAACTTCTATCACACGTTGGAGGTGCTTGACAACATTTGCCAACACACCGACAACTTGTGGCTGAGATGGGCAGCCTTGTTGCACGATGTGGGCAAAGCGAAGACAAAACGTTGGGACCCGGCGGTTGGATGGACTTTCCATAACCACAATTTCATTGGTGCAAAGATGGTGCCCGACTTGTTCAGGCGCATGAAACTGCCCCTCGACTCGAAGATGAAGTACGTACAAAAGCTTGTAGACTTGCACATGCGGCCCATCGTTATTGCCGAAGACAGCGTTACCGACAGTGCCGTTAGGCGACTGATGAACGATGCGGGTGACGACACAGAAGACTTGATGACGCTTTGTGAGGCCGACATAACAAGCAAAAATCACATTAAGAAACAACGTTTCCTAGATAATTTCCGCATTGTGCGCGAAAAGTTGGCCGACTTGAAAGAACGTGATTACAAACGTTTGTTACAGCCAGTGATTGATGGAAACGAGATAATGGAGTTGTTTCATCTTGGTCCTAGCCGTGAGGTGGGCACGCTGAAACAAACGCTTAAAGATGCAGTGCTAGACAATCGTGTGCCTAACGAGCGCGAACCGCTGATGCAATTGCTGATGCAGAAGGCTAAGCAAATGGGCTTGGAGACAGCACGGTAAAGGCTGATGTTGCGCCAACGGCCTGCTTGGCCGATAAAAATAAGGATGAATTGTGCGGTGTTTAGATAGCTTTATGCAACCGCCAATTCATCTTTTTCTGTATTATATCTGGCTCTTGTGTGTAAATGCTGATGGCGGCATTTGTTGTTGAACCCAATAGGTTGTTATACCGTTTATCAATTATTTTTGATTGTTTCCACCACTCGCTGTTCATCTTTCGTTTGCTTGCCGGCAGCTTGCCTGTCTTGTTCTCTCTACGTAGCCCGCTGCGCCTTCAAGAATAAGGCAAACAATATGCTCAACATTCAAACAAAAATTGCATGTCTCAAACAACCGATTTGGGTTGAATTAAAGTGAAATTTATGCTGAAAAGTGTGCTATTCGCATCAAAACGGCCTCTATTTGCTGCAAACGGTACTGCTGTTCACATCAAAACACGCTGCAATGAGTTGCTACATGCAGTGCTGTAAACTGCAAAGCGCAATGCGATATGCCGAAACCGTCTTGACTTTTAATCCCAATCGGCCGTTAAGCCGCTTGCCATTTATTTTAGGTTGTTTCCTTTGTCTGCTGTTCATCTTTCGTTTGTTTGTCGACATATTGCCAGTCTCATTCTCTTTATGTAGCTCGCTACGCCTTCAAGAACAAAACAGGCAATAGGCTCAACAATCAAACAAAAATTGCACAAGCCCTAGCAACCGATTTGGGCTTAATGTTTCCGTAAATTAAGAGGAGCTTGTTGTCTTTGTTGGGCCAACATAAATACACTCTCCTCTCCGTCTGCGAAATGCGGTACAAATCAACTCTCTGGTTTACAAACTCGCGAAAAACCGACAATACCCGAACACGGCAACTCATCAATTTGCAAACTCATCAACTCATGAACTTGCAAATTCAAAGACCCATCAGCTCAAAAACTCACACCCTTAAATTGTTGCTTTTATTTTACAATACTGTTCTAGTTCTCGCTTCGTTCTAGCGAAAAAATGGGGTGAAAAGTGGTTAAATGGCCACTATTTCTAGTCTTCCACGTCTATTGTTTTGTCTATTTTCGAGAATACAGCCTGCTTTTTGCACCATTTTGCCTTTCTAGTTTGGTTATCGGCTCATTATTTTTTGCGCTCAATAACCCACTTTTAGCCCTTAAAACCCCACTTTTTAATGGTCATTTTACCCATTTTAGCCCTGTTTTTAATGGTGGGAATGGGTTTTGCCTATACAACTGCAATGTATATTTATGCTTTTCGCCTCGTATTTAGCACCATTTTGCCCTGCATTTAGCACCATTTTACCTTGCGTTTAGCACCAAAACGCAAGGTGTTTTGCATCAAAACGCACTGCGTTTTGCGGCAAATTGCACGCATTTAGCAGCAAATTGCACTGTATTTAGCTGCAAATAGCCCGAAAATGGGTGCGAATTGCAGTTTTATGCAATGCGTATTCACTTTGCTTGCATTTGCAACAAGCCCCCTTTTGCCTCGAAACAAACCTTCGCGAGAATCGATTTTTTGCGGCAAGATAACGCTCGGTGAGCAGAAAGGGCACTTATAATGTTAAATTTCTTGCTGAAAACTATACAAAAGTGAATGTGCCGAATACACGTGTATGGGCTACGGAACGGCAAGCAGGTACGTTTGCGGACGGCCAGCGCATGTTGTTGCAGTGTATGCAGCCCACAGCCGACGGCGAGAGCAGCATGGAAATACAGAGAACATCTGCCATTTGCAGCTTGTCTTCAGCCTGTGGGAGATACATGGAATAACTTCTGTCTGGTCGCCTTTTAGCACATAACAGCGTTCTGCCTCAGGCGGATGAGGCTGTATCTCTGGCGTTGTGGTATCTTTGTCTGCCGTTTCGTACCTGTGAGGCGTGCTTATCCGAAATAGGTTCATTAGTGCCTGTGCAGATTTTTTTGATTGTTGAGCATATTGCCTATCTTATTTTTGGAGGTGTGTAGTGGGCTGCGTTGAGAGAAATAAGACAGGCATGATGCCCACAGGCAAACGAAAGCTGGGCCGTAAGCGATGGAAACAGCCTAAAAAATGATAAGCGGTATAATGACCGATTTGGAGGGTAAGCAAAGGCATGGCGCTTTACCCCGAACTGAGGATATATTGGAGAACTTGAATAGACAAAAAGCCGTTGGCAACGTTATGCTGCCAACGGCTTGTAATGTGGTTTGTTTTTTTTGCGTGTGAGCACTTATGCTCTGCTTTCTAGCCCAGGTTGTAGGTGTGCACACTCGACCCCATAGCGGCAGGCAGGTAGTTTATTCCCCACCAACACATTTGCAGGAGTAGGAATGAAACGATGAGCATGTAGAGCGCGGGGCGCAGGTGATGGGGACGCGAACGGCGGAAATGCACGTAGGCTAGGTAGGCAAACCATGTTACGGCAGCCCATGTTTCCTTCGGGTCCCATGCCCAATAATGTCCCCAAGCCTCCTTTGCCCAGAGCGCGCCCATGAGCATGCCAAGCGTCATAAACGACAGGCCAACGTAAACAAGGTTGTCGGTGATGTCCATTTCGTCGTCGGTGGCTGGTCTCTTCTTAACGAAAAGCAGGTAGATGGCCATCACGGTAGCCGCACCAAGCAGGGCGTAGGCGAACATGTAGACTATGACGTGCGGTGCAAACCAAGGACTTTGCAAGGCGGGCATCAGCGTCTTGTTGTGTATTTCAGGTTTCACCACGTTGACAACGATGAACACCGTGGCCAAGATAGTGCTGAAAGAGAGTATCCACTTGTAGCGCCAACGCAGGTAGACTACCATTCCGGCAAAGGGAAGGAATAACGAATACCATAGACGTGTTTCGCCCATCGTGCGCAAAGGGGGGCGTTCGAGCGACACCCACATGGCTACGATGTAACCGAAAAACACCAACAGGCCCGCAATGGTGGCACTAAGAGTGAGCGTTTTCTTGTCTTTCCAGGCGGCGTATGCGCCAACAGCCCATAGCAAAACGGCCACAAGGGCGAAATAGGGGAAGTGATTCCAGGTCATTCTTTGGTCTCCTTTCTGCGTTGTAACGACAAAAACATAAATACGGCACCGAGCATCATCATGCCCAAACCTGCATATACAAAGGGTAGCCACGGGTCCCTAACCAGTTCTAACACGCTGGTTTCGCTCCATCTGCCCATCGAGGTGTCGTATGATAGCTGATAGATTTTCCATCCTTCCACGCTTAACGGGCTGTTTACCTCTATGTCTGCGAATGCGTGCAGGCCGGCTTGGGTCATCAGTTCTATGCGCGAGAGGTAGCGTTGCGGTTCGCGTTCGGGCATGGCGATGGATATTTTGCCGTCTAGGCTAAGCACTTGGTAGGGAAAATGGTAGCTTCCGCAGGTTACCCAGCCCGTTCTCTTCACCTTTCCATTGGGCGAAGTGGCGGTGATGTTTATCGCGGTCACCGCTCCCGACGAGTGCCAAGGCAGGTAATTGGTGGTGTCGCGGGTCATCAGAGGGGCGGCCTCGTCGATGCACTTGTTTAGTTTGATGCGCCAACCTTGCAACTCGCCTGTCTTAAAGGTGCTGTCTACAACGATGGTTGCGGGCTTATCCTTGGGTATGGGGTCGCCAGTTTTGCCGTTTACAAGCATCAACTTGGGGGGATATTCGTAGATTTCGAACTCTTTAAGCTGTATGGCAAGGGGCATTTCGACGATTTTTCCTTGGTCGTTGGTGGCTCGCCACTCGGGAGACGACTTGTGGATGGTCATTTTGAGGCGTTGCATGTCGGCGTTGCCTAATGTTGCGCATAGCATAACGATGAGCAAACCGGCGTGATTGAGCATGAAAGGCACGTCGCGCCACTTGAAGTGCATGGCCTTGTTGATGGTGGCTTGCGCCACAATGACCGACACCCAGATGTAGATAAGCACGAAGGGCCAGAACGAAAGCATGCGCGAAAGCCCCAGAGGGTCGGATGCCGGGTGCCCGTCGGGCACCTGTTTGGTAAGTCCCATGATGGCTGTAAGAGCCACGGCGTAGGCTAAGGCTGGGATGGCCGAGGCGTACGAGGATAGGAACTTGAAGGAATATACCTTGTTGCGAAAAGCATATACAAGGCTCATGGCGAGGAGATAGCCTGCCAGGATGATGAAGTTGACGGGAAATGAAAGGTTGTTCCAGGCTATCGGCCCTGTGCTGAATTGCAACAGTAGGCCAACTAGCACAAGTCCGGCTCCAACTGCGAAGCCTTCAACCATCTTCCATGGTCGTGTCCACATAATGGTTTGTTGTTTTTGTTTGTTAGTTATCGTTTTATCATTCGTACCGAATGGGCGTGAAAGCGGGTGTTTGCTGCTGTTGGCGTGTGCGTGAATTGTGGGGCGTTCAAAAGAGCAAGGTTGCTACTAGGGTATTAAGAATATGTCCTTTGAGAACCAGCTCGCATGCGCATACCTATTTATATATAGGAGTGGCGGGAACTGAAAGCACGCCAAAGCGGTTGTTTCCCACAAATGGATTTGCCGCAAGTGGAGATGCCTTTTATAGACACCATAAAGGAGTTGAGGCCTTTTTATGAGCCTTAACCCCTTTATGGTGGATGCTGTAACATGTTTGTTGTTTGCAAATCCTTAGTCGGCAGTGCTGTTACAAGTCGAGCGCACGCCCTGCGGCCTTGGCTTTCTTAATCCATTGCGGCACAACGGTGTTTAGGAATTTCTCCTTGTCGGCCTCTTTCTGTTTCATGTCCAGTCCGATGTAAGCTTGTGCTTTGGCCTTTGTAGAGATGTCGGGCATGGGCACATCGGCCGTATATCCATGACGGGCAAGCACCTTTGCCACTTTCAGGCGTGCTTGGTTAGCGAAGTCGAGACTGTGCGAGAGGATGCGCATGATTTCTTGTGGAGCGTGGAAAGCGGCTCCGTGCGAGGCAACAGCAAAGTCCCAACGCCATTGGCTCTTGCGCAGGAGGTCGAGAACGGGTTTCATTTCGGCCTCGGTTGCACCCTTGTCCCATGCGAACTTGGCTTCTATGTGTGCTGTGGCCAATTCGTTTTCTACGCGGTTACGTATTTCGTTGCACTTGCGTTGGCGTTCGTACACGTTCTGCCTAAGCGTTTCTGCACTCTGGCGGTGACAGGTTTGGCATGTGCGTTCGATGTTGGCCAGGGGGCTCATGATGTGGTGGTCGGTGTATTTCACGCCGCCTTTGCTCATGTATGGCATGTGGCAATCTGCACACGAAACGCCGCGTTGTCCATGAATACCCATCTGGTGAATTTCGTATCCAGGGTGCTGCGCTTTGAGGATGGGTGCACGGCTTAGTGCGTGCGTGTAGTCCTTATAGTTCATAGCATCGTAATACTTCTCCATAGCCTCAACTGTTATACCACTATCCTGTGGGAAAGTAAGGTATTGTCCGTCGCCCTTGAAATAGTATTCTGTGTGACATTGTGCGCAAACCAGCGAGCGCATTTCTTGATGGGTGGCCTTGTTAACGTCTTTGCCAACGCGTTGCCAGGCCTCGTACAGTGCAGGCCGTGCGGGTTTGAGGTCCATCGTTTTGGAGTCGTGGCAATCAGAACAGCCCACGCTGTTCATTATCTGATCTCCCCACTTCGACCACGGAGCCTTGTAAAAATTGGCCAAGCCTTGCTCTTTCATCACGCGTGGCACATCAGGACCTTTACAAGTCCAGCATGTTCCTGGTTGTGGCTGTTTGCCTTCGGTTACTCCAGGGGCACCTGTACGTAGTGTTCTGCGCACATCTTCAACAGCATGTTGGTGTCCACGGGGTGTGGCATAGTCCCACGAGAAAGAATAACCAGCCCAAAGTATCACCATGTTGGGACGTTGGGCAAGCACGTCTACGGCTTGTGAACTGTTAAATTCGCTTTTGAAAGTTGTGTCGGCCGTTTGTTTCCACGTTTCGTATTCGCGTGGGAAGTCGCTTGCGAACTTCGAGTTTTCAGATACGATACCCTCCATTGGGGTTTTTCTGTTGTTGAAGATGCTAACCACTTCGGCCCTGCGCTCTAAGAGCGACGATACGAGAAGGCCTAGGATGAAAACGACAACCATTGAACCTCCGAACAACAGCCATCCTTGCCAACGTTTTAATTGCTTTGCCATATCTATATCTTATTTGTTTTTAGTTTCGGTTTTCATAATGTTTTTGCTCACGCGTTTAGGCGTGGTGCATGAATGTGTTTGGGTTACTTGCCTTTCTTTCCGAGCATGCCTTGCAGCCAATCTGGCACAGGCGACTTGGGTAATGGCACTTCTGCATTGGGCGTAGAGGATAGGGAGTTCATTCCGCCGTGTGGTACGTCGCGGTGACAATCCCAACAAGCCATGCCTTCTCCGCGCTTGGCCATCATGTAATTGATGCGCCCCGTGCGTACGAACTCTTGGTTGAGCTGGGTGTGGCAACGTATGCAGTTGTCCATTATCACCCCTGCGCTGGCATCTTCGGCTGTTATTGCCTGCCGCTCGTTGAAGGTAACGAACTTGCGAACATGGTTCATACCGTCTTTCGCCTTGAAGTAATACTTGGCGAAGATGTTGTCGTGAGGCACGTGGCAGTCGTTGCATGTGGCGTCGCGACCATGCGAGGAGTGCATCCATGTGGCGTAATAGGGTGTCATGATATGACAGTTTACGCATGCCGAAGGGTCGTCAGTGAGGTATGTGTGCATTCTAAGGAGGTACATGAAAAGCCCTCCTAGACCTACAATCAATCCTCCCGTCACCAAAAGGAATATCTTTTGGCGGTAGCTGAATGCCGATAAGATAGATTTTAGCTTGTCTTTTATCATGTTCGCTATATTTTCTTTGTGCAAATATAGCAAATAAAGCGCAATACGGCTTGTGCAAGCGGCATGATTTTTGAGGTGGAACGCTAACTTTAACAGGTGTTAAGAACGTTGATTTAAACGTATTTTAACGCGCAAATCCTTATAAATAAGGATGTTTAAAGCGTGTGTTCGTACACAATGCAAAAGTTGTCTTTTACAGATTTAAACACTTACAAGTGCCTGTTTCATTGTGAGATAGGGCGAAAGGATGGGGTGTGGCGGTGTTCTTCTTGCGGATTTTTGTTGTTCGTTTTACAAACAAGGGCTCTCTACATAAAGACGTTTCTTGGCGTCTTTGTTTTCTGTTTGAGTGCATGTTGTTGGAATGTCCTTGACTTTTAAGATTGAAGGGGTCTTGACTTTCAATCCTCCTGAGCAAAGATAAGAAAGGGAGAGTGGTAAAGATGACCTCATTTCTGCACGGATAAGGCCTAAAATCCAATGAGGGAAGTTTTAGAGCTTGCCTTAAAACAAAATCGGGTTAAGTTCAGAACGCTGAACTTAACCCGATTTTACGGTGTTTATTTTGTGTTATAGTTTCTTTTCAGGATAGAGTGCTTGCCACCATGAGGGGTTGTTTTGCAAGTAACGAGCGAACCATGCGAAGATGGTGTTCTGCCATTTTATGCGCTTTTGGTAGTCCATGATGGTGTGGTTCTCGCCGTTTACCACAACAAATGCCGTGGGCCTGCCCAGTAATTTCAAGGCTGTGAACATCTGAATGCTCTCGCCGATGGGCACGTTGGTATCGGCATTGCCGTGAAGGAAGAGTAGGGGCGTGTGTATCTTGTCGGCGTTGTACAGCGGACTTTGGTCGACATAGAGGTCTTTACGTGTCCAAGGATAGCTGTTTGCCATCGACACCTCGCTGTAACTATATCCCCAATAGCCCTCGCCCCAATAGCTGGTATGGTCGCTTATGCCTGCGTGCGATATGGCTGCGGCGAAGATGTCGGTTTGGGTTTGCAGGTATTGGGTCATAAATCCGCCGTAAGATGCACCGATGCAGCCCACGCGCTTGGGGTCTACGTATGGATGGGCTTTAAGAAACGCCTTTGTTCCTTCGATAATGTCTTCGGCTACACCTTTACCCGCAGTGTTGACATGGCGCGAAGCGTGCGTCTGTCCGAAACCGGCGGCACCGCTGGGATTAACCAAATACACCACGTAGCCTTGCGCAGCATAGAGGTTCAGGGGATAACGGCTCTCGAAATAAACGCTCACGGGCGAACAACCACCATAGTAGTTTACTATCATGGGGTACTTTTTGTTCGGGTCGAAGTGTGGGGGAAGATAACAACGGCCCGAGATGGTGTCGCCACGAGACGAAATGAAGTTCCACGGCGTACACGTTCCTAGGTCAATGTCTTTTAGTTTCAGCTTGCTAAGGTCTTCCAATAGGTTGCTCTTTCCGTTGTCTAAGTTCAGCGTGTAAAGCCTGTCCGAATTGGATGCGCTTTCTCCATACCACACGGCCTGCGGCGCATTGTGGGCGAAAGAAACCCTAGTAACGTAGTCTTCGGGCATGTCGAGTCGGGTAAACTTGTTCGTCTTGGGGTTCAGGCGGAAAAGCTTTTGTTGGTCTTTATCCAATGCCGTGAAGTAGATTTGTCCGTCGCGCGGGTTCCACGAGAAGTTTTCGATGCTTGGATTGAAGGTCTTTGTGAGTGGCGTTACGGCCTTGTTGCTCACGTTTAGGGCAAAGAGTTGATAGTCGTACATGTTGGGTGTGCTGCCTTCGGGTACGTTTTTGCCCACGCCGTTGAATGCCTCGGCCGTGGCTTTAACCAAGAGTACCGATGCGTCGGGCGAGAAACGCGCCTCCGAAAGAAAGCCTTCGTCGTGGGCAACGCATGTGGTTTGCATCGTCTTTACATCTAGCTTGTAGAGCGAAGAAACCGTTGTGGGGCGTTTTTCCAATCGACTACGCGACACCATATATAATATATAGCGCCCGTCTGCCGATATGTCTTCGAGCGAAACGTTGTGATAGCCGAACGTAAGCGGCCTGGTCAGTCCTGTTTTCAAGTCGACGAGCGACAAATTCCATCGTGTTCGCCAGCCTGGTTGCCTGTCTTCGGGCTGTGTAATCTCGTAGATGTCGGCATCTTCTTTTGGTCCTTCTTGCGAAGTGCTTAGTATCAGATACTCGCCATTGGGTGCAAGCGTGATGTTACCTTCGCCAATGCCTGTGGCCAGTGTCTGTTCGCGCCCCGTTAGTGGGTCGGTAACAATGATGTCGCGCCCTTCACGTCCCTTGCGTATGGTGTAAAAGCGGTTTGTTCCGGGTATCCAACTCATCGATTCGTCCGTCTGGCGCATGATGGTACCTGTTTTAAGGTCGGTCAGTCGCCACGAATAGCGCGTGTAACCGCCGTCCATCACGTCGTAATAGTTGGTGATGAGGTAGCGCCCGTTGGCAGATAGGCCTAGGCGATAGTATTGCAGGCCGTTTTGGATGTCGCTCAGCGTGAGCGTTCGGCGTGTGTCTGTGTTGGTTGTAAGGCTGTCGCCCACGTTGGTTAGCCGTACAGAGAGGTTGTAGGTAGAGTCTTTCTGACTCAAATACTTTATCACCACGTTGTGGGTTTGCGGTTGCAAGGCCACGTCTGATGGTGAAACCAGCTTGTTGTCTACGTACACCTGATAGTGTTTCAGGCCTTTCAGCTCGATACCCACCTTGCGATAAGCAGCGTTTTGGATGTTGAATTGCAGCAGGTGCAGGGCATAAGGGGCAGCAGATGTGGGTGCGTTGCCTGTGTTTACGATGCGGCCTTGCTGCGCCAAGCTAAGGTGAAGGGGCGTGTTGAGCAGCGACTCGGAGGCGAACCGCTTTTGTTGCGCATCGGTGCTGTCTATCAAAACGGGCGCAGGTAGGTCAAAAGGGCCGGCATAGCGGAATGTTTTCACGTCCACATCGTTAGCCAAAGCGGTTGTGAAGGCCATAGTGCAGGCCGCGAAAAGTAGTGATTGTTTAAGCATATTCATATTAGTAATGTCTTTTCGAGTCTCGTTTTTCATCAGTTTCGTTGTCTGTTGAGGCAACAACCTTTGGTCCGCGCACCTTGTCGCCGGCTTTCAGGCCACTCAATATCTGAATGTCGATACCATCGCTAAGCCCCGTTTTCACCTTCCTTCGTTCGTAAGTAAGTTCCTTTCCCTCGCCTTTGGGAATATAAACATAGGTGTCTTTGCCGCTAAACTCGATGGCACTTTCGGGAACAGTGAGGGCTTTGTTGGCCGCTTGCAACACTATTTCGGCGTTCGCGCTATATCCGCTGCGTATGTTTGTGGCCTTATCCACGTGCACAGCGGCCTTAATCTCAAACTGGTTGGCGCCATTAGCCTCTACCGCCTTGGGCGAAATATACTCTAACGAGGCCGTGAAGTTGAGGTTTTGCAATGCGCCGATGGTTATTTTCATCGTCATTCCCGGCTTTACATGCCCCACCTCGGTCTCGTCGATGTTGCCTTTAAAGATTAGGTCGTTCATGTTGGCCACGCTGGCAATGGTGGTTCCGTCGTTGAAGGTGTTGCTTAGAATAACCGAATTGCCCACTTTCACGGGGATGTCGAGTATAATTCCCGTGATGGTAGAGCGTATCAGCGTGGAGCTAGCCTTGGCGTTGCTCTTCGAAACACCGTCGCGCACCACCTGTAAGTTGTCGTCGGCGGCCGACACTTCTTCTTTGGCCTGCTGGTACACTTGCCTTACCTTCTCGTATTCTTGTGCAGCCACCAATCCTTTGTCAAACAAAGTCTTCTCCCTATCATATTCGGCCTTGGCCTGTTCCAGGTTAATCTTGGCCAGTCTTACTCGCGCTTGTGCGCCGCTAAGCTGTCCCATGTCGGGTATAACCTTCACTTTGGCAATCACTTCGCCTGCCTGTATGGGTTGTCCCGCCTCCTTCATAATCTCGGTAATGATGCCCGAAATCTGCGGTTTCACGTTCACTTCGTTGCGCGGTTCTATGCGCCCGGTAATAACCGTGGTCTTTTTCAGGTCCTTAACACTGGCCGTCAGCTCGGTGTATTGTTCGGGTTGGGGCTGCGATTTTGCCCAGAGAAACACGAATGTGCCTACGAACACGATGGCTATAAGCACTGCCACAATGATTTTCTTCTTCATAACGTCATTCCCCTTGTTAGCCTTTCGTGTTGCGAGGGCGTTGTTTTTGGGGTCTCCTTTGTTAATGTTTTTATGTCTTATTGTTTTGTTTCGGTATGGTTTTTGGGCGTAAGCCGGCCCCTTTTGTCACTCGTCGCGCATGGCATCTACGGGCTTAATGTTCATGGCACGCAATGCCGGTGCAAGTCCGGCAAGCACGCCAAGCACGCAAAGAAACAGAACTGCGCCCACGGCCGTGGTGAAGTTGATTTGGTAATGGGCGCTTACGATGCCGTCGGTGGTGCTGGCCATTTCGGCCAATTGCAGTATCATCACCGTGAAAACGATGCCCGACATGCCCGCGACGCCGATAAGCGTGATGCTCTCGGTGATAATTTGGGTGAGAATGTTACGCGGTGTTGCCCCGATAGCGCGCCTTATACCTATCTCGGTGGTGCGTTCTTTCACCGTCACCATCATGATATTGCTCACGCCGATGGCTCCTGCCAGCAACGTACCGATGCCTACAAGCCATGCCAAGAAGTCCACTCCGCTGAACAAATTGTCCATCATATTGAACATCGCCTCCATGTTAAAGGAGGGTAATGCCTTCTCGTCGGTGGGGTCTACATGGTGAGCGCGCGCCAACACTGCACGTATCTTGGGCGCAACATCGCTCACTTTGTAACCCTTATGGGCTGTAAAACACAACAGGTGGATGGTGTCGCCCATGGCGAAGGCATCGCGCATCACATTTATTGGTACAACGACAGACTCTTGTGCGCTACCATTAATGTTGATCTTACCAGGGCTATAATCCACGCCCACAATCTTAAAGAACACAGAACCTATGCGAATATCCTTTCCACAAGGGTTTCCGCCCTTCGGAAAAAGTGTCTTATAAACCTGCTTTCCTATGATACATACCTTACGTTTTTGCAGGTTGTCTATGTCGTTAAGGTAGCGTCCGTAATAGATGTCGGGTGCTTCGATGTCCTCATAGCTTTTTTCTAGTCCCTTAAACACGCACGATGCTTTTTTGTCTTCGTACACGGCGGTAGACCCCCATTTGCTAATCAAGGGCGTAACCATTTCTACTTCTGGCACTTGTTGGCGCACTCGTTCCAAGTCTTTGTACGACATGCTCCAGCTGCGCCCCTTTTTCAGCCCATCGTAGGGCTTGGTTGTGTTCATGGCAAAGAACATACCCGAGTTGTTAGCAAAGCCTTTGAATGTGTTCGACAGCAGCTCACGCACTCCTTTACCTCCGCCCAACAGTGCCACGAGCATGAAAATGCCCCAGAAGACACCAAAGCCCGTAAGGAAACTTCGCGTCTTGTTGCGCGTTAGGGTGTCGAGTATTTCTTTGTATCTGTCGAGATCTATCATTGTATATGTGAGGTGTTGAGGTGGTGAATTTATAAGTTTATGCGTTCGGAAGTGGCGTTTTATGGACTTATGCGTTTGGGGGAAACAGGTTGTGCGGGGCTTTTGCCGCTCTTCTTCCTGCCTGCTTCGTTTCTTCTTGCCTCATTTCGTCAGGCCGTTCCGTTCTGCTAGTCCATCGCGTTCAGTGCCTCTATGGGTCGTGTTTTTGCCGCTTTGCGCGCAGGAACAAGACCAGCTATGGTGCCGGCGATAACGATGAGCAGCGTGGCTTGCATGCAGACGGCAAAACCCACGGTGGGATTGACGAACATTTTCTGTTGAAACACGCCCGTATCTAGTGAGGAATTGCCGATGGTGGCATCCATCCAAAGGTTTGCGCCGATGCCAAGCATCATGCCAATATAGCCAAAGAAGAGGGTGATAATTACGCTCTCGGTGATGATGAGCTTTAATATCGACCACGGCGTTGCGCCAATGGCCTTGCGTATGCCAAACTCGCGGGTGCGTTCTTTTACGGTGATGAGCATGATGTTGCTAACCCCCACAATGCCGCTAAGCAGTGTAAAGATGCCCACAACCCACAGGGCGGAGCGTATAATGGCCGTGCCCGTGTTCATTTGCAGGCTGCTGGTAAACCTGTTCGATATCCAAATGGCCTCTTCATCGTCGGGCGCGGCGTCGTGGCGAGCGTTAATCTTGCGGCGATAACTTTGCTCGAAGGCCTCATTAGCAGCTTGTGTGTCTAGCCCCTTAAAGCTAAATATGATGTTTCCCGTTTTGTCGCCCTTATTATATATGGTGCGTACGGTGGTAAATGGTGCGTACGAATTATTTCGGAACATGCTCTCGTCGTCCGAGTAGATGCCCACCACGAGGAAAGCCAAGCCGCCCATCGTTACTTGTTGCCCCACAACGCCTTGCCAATTGTTGGGCATCAGCCCTTGTGCGCGGCTTTTGCTAATCACCAACACCTTGCGTTGCTCCTCCATATCGGTTTGGTTGATAAATCTTCCGCAGATCATTTTACGCTTGTTGATGTCTATTTCGTTGGGATAAACGCCCGTTAGCGATGCCGTTTCGTACTTGTCGCCCAGCGTGATGGTTTGGTCGCCCAATTCTATTTCTGCGCCAACGGTCTCGATGTTCTGCTTAAATTGGTTTTGCGTGGTATTGATGTCTTGGTCGTTCAGTGTGATAGCGCGGTCTTTGGGCAGGCCGTTATATTCCTTACTTGTATTTCCGCCTTCTACCATCATCGAGGTATCAAGAAAGCGGTCCATGTTTTGTGTGGCGGCATTGATAAGTCCGTTGCCTGCACCCAGCAAGCAAATCAGCATGAATATGCCCCATGCCACGGCAAAACCCGTGAGTGCCGTGCGCAGCTTGTTGCGTCGGGTGGTCGACCATATTTCGGCTATGAGCGTGTACATAATTGCTTCTTGCGGTTAAGTGTGGTTTATCTGTGCAGGTGTGTTTGGGGCTTTTTGTTGTCTCCTTCGTCAACAATCAGTCCGTCTTTAATCCTTATCAGCCTGTCTGTTTGTTCGGCCACGCCAGGGTCGTGGGTCACAACCACAGTGGTAATGCCTTCGTTTCTGTTTAGGCTGGTTATCAGTTGCATCACCTCAACGCTGGTTTTAGAGTCGAGTGCGCCCGTTGGTTCGTCGGCAAGTATTATTTGTGGCTTGGTTATTAGTGCCCTTGCTATGGCCACGCGCTGCTTTTGTCCGCCCGACATCTCGTTGGGGTAGTGGCTGGCCCATTGTGCAAGCCCAAGCTTTTCTAGGTATTCCATGGCCATGGTGTGGCGTTTCTTGCGCGACACGCCTTGGTAAAACAAGGGTAGCTCTACGTTTTCCACAGCCGTTTTAAAGCCAATGAGGTTGAAAGATTGGAAAACAAAGCCAATCATACGGTTGCGATAATAGGCGGCGCGCCGCTCGGTAAGGTCCTTAATGAGCGTTCCCCCTAGGCGATATTCGCCTGTGTCGTAGTTGTCGAGAATGCCGAGGATGTTCAAAAGGGTTGACTTTCCCGACCCTGATGCGCCCATGATGGACACAAACTCGCCGTCGCCGATGGTGAGGTTGATACCTTTGAGCACGTGTAAGGGCTGTGCACCAAAGTATGTTTTGTTGATGTCTTTTAGTTCAATCATACTGTATAGACGTTAGGCAGACATTAAAAGTTGCACTTTCATTACATTATTAAGCGAAATTCTGTCGTGATTGGAAAGAGAACTATGTACTAAACGTTAGACTGTTGAAAAAAGCCTATCTCCTTTGTGTGAAGGTAGCACCTTAAAATGGGATAGCAAATTTTTATAATGTTTTAATGGTTAGCTTGTAAATAGTAACTATTCAGCAATAATGAACGTTGATTATCAAAAACTTATAAACGTAATATTGTGGCAAAAAGGATCGAAATGACATTACTTTACCAGAATTTGTATGTGTCTGTTTGTGTAACTTATTGATAATCAACAATAGCTTATACGCCTTATTGCTGAATAGTTACTGTAAATAATCACACAAAAAGCCTTTATTGGGGATTTTTGTTAGCATTTATCCTCTTTCTTCTTGCAGCAATCTTCCAAAAAAAGAAGTATTGCATCTGACATTACACATGTACGTATTCCATCAAATTTCACTCCTAAGAATTTATCCATTGCTGTGTTATTTATAATATACATTTGTTTATCTTGATAGATAATATTCTTTTTCAATAGAGAATCTATAACTTTTTTACCAATGTCTGTTTTCCCAATTCTGTTGTCAATTTTCGCTTTAATCTTTGCTAATTTGCCTTTACTATGTGATCTAAACATGATAAGAGTTCTTCGTAATTTTTGGTAAGCATCACGCATTTCAGGCGTCAATCTAGCATTCTTCTTGTAATCTTCAACAGCGTATTGAGAGAAGGGATATTCTACTCTTCCTGGATAAATTACGACAAGATGGTTACCAACTTTCTCATTGTTACAAATGGTGGGATAGTTTCCTGTATCAGTAGCAACAATCATTTCGTCAGGTTCGATGACAACCTTACTCTCGGGCTCTCTGTTGCATATGTTTATTTCATCAACACATATTTTAATTTTTTTGCAACATAAGTATGTAGGGGACGTAATATCAATTTTATTGCCTGCCAATCTAAGTGTGATTGGTGCATCAATTGTTATGTCTGACATGCTTGATGTGAAAACTATTTCTTCATCCTCTTTAAAATTAACTTTGTACTCGTACGAAGTCATTTGTTCATTTGAACCTTCAAAAAAAAACTTCTGCAGTACCAGTTTCCGCCTTCTCGGAGACCAACGACATTAGATAATAATTGTTCTTAGTATCCAAGGCCTTAATGGAGGCATTTAAGTATGGTAACAATGATAATTCAAGAGCCTTAGACTCTTTATTTAGTTCATGGTAGATGTAAAAAAACATATAGGAATTAGTGTAATTTTCCTTCAAATATCTATAAACCATGTCTTTATACTCCTTTATTGAAATTAATCGAGCCAAAATATAGCTTTCAAAAACGATGTTTGACGGTTTCCTCCCATTTAAGAAAGGATGTTCTATTATCCAGTCCTTTAGACCTTTTGTGTATTCCTGATTGAAATGTTCATCGTTTATTGGTTTGTATTTATACTCCTCTTGCAGCATGGTATATAGCACCCTTGCACATTGTTCTTCTGGTGTATAAGCTTTTTCGAACACTTGGCTAATAAAATTTGGCTGCCTTCCTTTTGTTATCCTTACTAATAAATTAGGCTTGACCTTTTGTTCTTTATCTCGTACTAAAATCCGTTCTACAATATCTAGAACAAGTGAAATTTCTTGAGCGTTGGTCTTCTTCAAATCCTCTAGAGTCTTTTGGTAATTAGTAACTTCTTCTTTGAAAAAAGTGGAAATTGCCAACAGTACAGGTGCATAGCCAATAAAATGCTCGTATTGTTTATTCTTTATTGCATGTTGATCTTTAAAGAAACCACCGATAGAATTTATTATATAATCACGCGTTTCACGATATTTTTCTTGATAAACTATACTCTCGCTTCCTATTTGTTTGTCTATAAATTCTTTTGCCTTCTCTATTGTAAAGGGTTCAATTTGGATTATACTTGTTCTTATCTTGCACTCTTCAAAATATAATGCAGCTAGTTCAACTGCATTGGTTCTCCCAAACAACACAAAGGGGGTTCCCTTTCCTGGCAACATTTCAACCAGATCCTTAAGATAATCAAAATATCCTTGGGTATTGGTCTTTTGGTAACCCTCATCAAGGGCATCTATTAGTAAGATTGCTTGGCCTTCTTTTATTCTCTCAAGAAACGTTGCCGCATCTCTAATTTCCAAATTCTTAAATATCGTACCAGTAAGTGAATTTCCTGCAACGACATCAGTTTTTCCAAGGTCAATAACAGGGCAACTCATATCTACGGATAGTTGTTTTACAAGTTCAGATTTTCCTGTTGCGCCTGCAGCTGATATCAATAAAATCTGTGACTCCTTCAGGTTAACATCTTTTCCATTAGTAGGCGATTGAATTGATAAGATAGGTGATATAAATTTGTTGTTACGTTCTGTATAAGCCCTAAAAGATTCAGAGCGGACTTTGAACTTAAAAGTAAAAGGCCGTAATTCGTCTTTGTTCAAGAGATTTTCCAAAGTTATTAATCCCAATGTATTATCTTTCATAATTAAAAAATATTTTATGAGTTTTCTCTATTTTTCTATTCTTTTTGTTCTACTTTTAAAAGCTTACATTCTATGCAAAGGTACAACAAAAACGTAACTATTCCATTTAAATTGTCTGTAAGGCTTGTCTTTGTAAGGTTGTTTTGCATTGGTTAACGCAAAAAGGGCTTTCGCGAACATGCGCAAAAGCCCTTTTTTGTAGTAGTGGATAGGGGAATCGAACCCCTATGCCAAGATTGAGAATCTTGTATCCTAACCGTTAGATGAATCCACCATGCGATTATTAAAACCGTGCGGAAGCTGGGGGATTCGAACCCCCGGTACGGTAACCCGTACGTCAGTTTAGCAAACTGGTGGTTTCAGCCACTCACCCAAACTTCCTTTTCCGTCGATGTTGAAAATCGCTTTGCTGTTAAATGCGGTGCAAAGGTATTGCTTTTTTTTAGTAGTTCCAAATTTTTTCGTGTATTTTTTGTTCCTGGTGGCTTGTAAAAAGTGCCTTCACTGCTTTTTAAGGGGCAATTGGGGCAGGATGGTTCGTTGGTGTGGTCCGTTTAATACCTGGCTGTTGGCCCACTTGTTTTCTCAAATTGGTTTGTTCAGCTAGGCATGGCAGCGGGCTACAACTTGCTCTTATGGCATTGGTGCGAGTGGGCGAATGGGGTAGGGTGATGGCTTTCGTGCGATGCAGGCCGTGGTGTGGAAACGTTATGGTCTTCTTTCTCTCGCGTACGCGCGCGTTATATTAAGGTCTGCTTTTGTGGAGGAAGCGTGGTAGTTGTGTGTTTAGGTAACGTGGATTGGTGATAAAGCAAGGGCGGACACAACGTGCAAAAGAGATGTGGGCATAGCTAAAAAAGGCGGCAGGGTGGGGCGGACGTGCTGTTTGAGGGGAGAATGTGATGCTGTTGACAAACGGAATGTATGGCGAACACCGAAGGAGAAGGATGGCTAACTGCCTGGATGAAAGCGATAAGGTAAAGTTGAAGAAGTGAAAGGTTATGCGATTTAGTTTACAAAATACGTTCATCACTTTTTAACGAAGGTCTTTTTGGTGTAAATCTTGTGCTTAATGTTTAATTTCTTTGTTCTAATGGTGTCGTTGTTTAGCTTAGGGGTTAAGTCTGTTTTTTGCTTGTTGTTGCCTAGTTTCTCACGCTTTCGGGCGTGTTTTCCCCTTCTTGCTGCAACTTTTATTTTCTTTTTCATATACGTCTTTTAACGTTAGTGCTAATGGTCTGACTATTCCTCTTTTGTGGTTTTTATTTTTCTGTTTGTCCACTTTTATGCCCCGAATGGTTTGTGTGTGCTTATTGGCGCAACTTAAAGGGTGTAACTAATGCGTATATTTATGTTAACGCGGTTTTAGCCTTTCATCTTTTTTCATTTTGCCTTAATCTATTTTATATTCTTGGGCTTTGAACGTGGCGATTTTCGGCCTAACTTTGCATCAGAGGTATTTAGGATAGTACAGCCGCCGGATGCCTCTTACAAGAAAAAGTTTAAAACCTGTGAAGGCGTTTGGCGGCTCTTTAATGTATGTGGATTTAAAGCAGTTTTCAAGTAATCATTGTTTAAAAAGAGATATTAAGCTTATGGAGAGTTTTACAAAAAGAGTAGGTACGTTAATGTTGTCGTGGACTTTGGCTGTCGTAGGCGTTTTCGGACAGACCGTAGACGACATCTGTTCGCAAAACGTTCGCCAACTAGGCGGATTGACAGCGGCAGCCAAGGTCAAATCGTTGCAACTGCAACAGGTGGTTGTAACACAAGGGGGCGAAATGCCCGTTACCACACTCTTGGTTCCTGGTGTAGCCTTCTACCAGAGAGTGAAGTCGCCTCTTGGCACGATGATGGTATGTGCATATAAGGACAAGGGATGGACTTTTAACTCCGCCCCAACGCCGCAAACAGAGCCAATGCCAGCCGGTATGGTTGAATCGTACATCATTGGGTCGAAGTTTCTTGGCCCGTTGTTCGACTATTATGTGAACAAAAAGACGTCGGACGTGGTGTCGCTTGCCTTCGTTGGCGAGAAAGATTTGGATGGTGAAGCCTGTTTTGAACTGGAAGTTCGTTACCGGTCGGGATATAAGATGATGGTGTGCATGTCGCGTAAAGACGGCTTGATAAGGCAAACCACGTCGCCCGCCGGGGTGATAAGGTACGAAGACTACCGCAATGTGGGTGGTGTGAAGGTGCCTTTCATGATGATGACAAGTACAAGGCAAGGGCTAGTTCTTACCCGAGTAACCAGTGCACAGGTTAATGTAGACCTTGAAGGCAAGTTGCTTGCCATGCCTTAAACGTGCAATAGGCACACAACGCCGCGATGGCGGATAGATTTTAGTTGTTATGTAAATTTAGTTGTTAAAGAAATTAGTGGTTATTTGGATGGGGCTCGAACGTGTTTCGGGTCCCTTTTGCGTGTTGTAGCGCGTGCAACCAACGGGGATTGTCGGTTTGCGGACACCCAACACCATTCGGTTTCTCCCTCTCATGCGGCGTTTGTTTAGGTGGGGGGCGCTTGGCTAACAGCCATGTTCTCGTTGGACATTGGGGGTAAGCATCATGCTAATAGTTGTTTATGGTAGAAAGATTTGCCGTTTGTAGCATGTTGACCCCAGCGTGGCAGTTGGTGCAAGTGGTGGAGATTTACTCTTTATTTTGTTCAAAGTGGAAGTTGTCTTTTTTCTGTTTACATAAAGCATAGCTCGATAACTCAACAACTCGACAACTCACAAACTCATCAACTTACCAACTCATCAGCTTGCCAACCCATCAACTCGCCCTCTCCCCATCTCGCAAATTCATCAACTTACCAACTCATCAGCTTGCCAGCCCATCAACTCGCCCTCTCCCCATCTCACAAATTCATCAACTTACAAGCTTATCAGCTTGCTAGCCCATCAACTCGACATCTCCCCATTTCGCAAATTCATCAACTTACAAGCTCGTCAACTCACAAACCCATCAATTCGCCACCTCCCCACCTCACAAACCCGTCAACTTGCCAACTCGTCAACTAAAAAGCTTAAAAATATTATTTTTTATTTTACAAAATCGCTCTGGTTTTATCGCCATTCTAGCGAAAATATTGGCTGTAAATTGGGCAAATTGGCACTATTTTCAGCTTTTCACATCTCTCACTCTGTCTCTTTTAAGCAAAAAAACTGCATTTTGCACCATTTTGCCTTTCTAGTTTGGTTGCCAACTCATTATTTTTTACGCTCAATTATCCGCTTTTAGCCCCTAAAACCCCACTTTTTAACTGCCGTTTTGCCCTTTATCGTCCTCTTTTTAATGGTTCGGAAAGGTTTTGTTTATGCTATAGTAGTGCATATTTATGCTTTTTATTTCGCGTTTAGCGGCATTTTGCGCTGCATTTAGCACCATTTTACCTTGCGTTTAGCACCAAAACGCATTGTATTTAGCACCAAAACGCACTGCGTTTTGCACCATATTGCACTGCGTTTTGCACCAAAATGCACTGGTTTTGGTGGTAAATAGGCCGAAATCTGGTACAAATGGCGGTTTGATGAATGTATATTCATTTTGCCTTCGTTTACAAGCAACCCCTTTTTGCATCAAAACCAACCTTCGCGAGAATCGATTTTTTTGGCAAGGTGAGCGGTTGGTGGGTAAAATGGGCACTCATAATGTTAAAATTCATACTGAAAAGCGGACAAAATGAGGGCTGGCAAGTGGATGTCTTGAAGAGTTTACGGGTTGACAAGTGGGCTATAATGGAATAAAGCATCAATTTTTCTGGGACTAAGGAACCTCCCTCGCCCGCAAACTTCAACACCTCGCAACCCACTTTAACGCACAATGCCACGTAAATAGCCCCTTGTTGTGTTGCATTCAGCGAGTGAATGCGTGGCAACTGCCAACTTCTAGCAATGCAGCTAGAATGCAATTGCTACACAACAAGGGGCTGTCTACGTGGCATTGAGCCATAGGGCCTGTGTGAGTGGGCTTGAATGGACGTTACGGGCTTAACCTGTGTGATGACTTCTTGCTGCACGCATTAGGCTTGTTCTGCCTTTCGCAACAACTGCAAAAGCATTTTTCTCTGCCTTATGTCGTGCCCATTCTTTTCTTACCTTATATAAGTGTATACGCACGGGGCATAAAAGCCTTATGGAAAAAAACAACAGCAAACCCTCGCGCCAAACCTTTATCGTTTAGGTACGATTGATATGGCGTAACCACCACCAGCCACGGCTGTGAGCGAAAGTTTGGTGGCAGAAGTCACCGTGCGACGTTCTATTCGATAAGCTTTTGGGTTAGTACGATAGTCGGCATCGGGTGCATCGGTGTAAATTGTTGCCTCGTATTTACGCCCTTTATCAAGGAACGACAGTGACAACTGCGACTTGTGGGGCGCATTGCCCGACACACAGCCCACAAACCAATTGTCGGTGCCCTTGGCTTTGCGGGCCGCCGTGATGTAGGCCATTGGTTCGGCCTCGATATATAGCGAGCGATCCCAGTCTACGGCCACGTCCTTAATGAACTGGAAGGCATCGGGATGTTTCAGATAGTTCTCTGGAAAGTCGGCCGCCATCTGCAACGGACTGTACATCGTAACATAAAGCGCAAGCTGACCGCAGATGGTAGAGTTTACATGCGAGCCACCTGCGCAGTCCATTTCGAAGATGCCAGGCGTGTAATCCATCGGCCCACCCTGCAAACGAGTGAATGGCAGTATGGCCGTATGCCCCGGTTTTGTGCCCCCGAAGGCCTGATACTCGGTGCCGCGTGCGCTCTCGTTGCCGATAAGGTTGGGATAAGTTCGGCACAAACCCGTGGGGCGAACCGCCTCGTGCGCGTTAATCATAATCTTATAATCGGCTGCACGTTTCACGGCCTCCAAGTAATGGTTCACCATCACTTGCCCATAGTGGTACTCGCCACGTGGAATGATGTCGCCTACATACCCGCTTTTCACCGCGTTATAGCCGTAGAGGTTCATCAATTTGTAGGCACGGTCCATGTAACGTTCGTAGTTCATCACCGACGACGACGTTTCATGGTGCATCATTAAGCGTACGTTTTTTGAGTGCGCATAATCGTTTAAGGCCTTGATGTCGAAGTCGGGGTAGGGCGTTAGGAAGTCGAACACCTTCTCTTTCATGTTTCCTGCCCAGTCTTCCCAACCAATGTTCCAGCCTTCAACCAGCACTTGGTCGAACCCATGTTCGGCGGCGAAGTCGATATAGCGGCGCACATTGGCGTTGTTGGCCGAGTGTTTGCCCGATGGTTTGGCCTTGGTATAGTCTGTTTCGCCAAGTATAACCGATGGGAATTGCTGCGTATAGGCCCAATCGCCCTTGCCCGAAATCATCTCCCACCAAACGCCTACGTACTTAACAGGGCGTATCCACGACGTGTCCGCGTACTTACAGGGGTCGTTAAGATTAAGAATAAGGTTTGATGCAAGCACTCGTCGTGCGTCGTCGGTAACGATCATCGTGCGCCAAGGACTGCGGAAGGGCGTGTGCAGGTAAGCTTTAACGCCCTTTGCATCGGGTGTAAGCCATGAGGTGAACACCATATCGCGGTCGTTTAGGTTGAGGTGCATTGCCGGATAGTCCACCAAAGCCGCCTCGTGCAGGTTGATGTACAGCCCTTCGGCCGTCTTCATCATCAGCGAAGTCTGAACACCCGTGGGCGAGAATGGGGTTTGCGACATGTTATTGGTAATTGCCCCCTTCATCTTCTGCCGCACCTCACTGAGTCGCGACTGGGTGTATTCGTACTCCTGTGTGTCGTAATCGCCAGGAATCCACCACGCCGTGTGGTCGCCGGTCATAGCAAACTCGGTGCGTTCGTCCTTCACCTGGAAGTAGTTCAGCTTTCCTTCTTGCGGAAACTCATAGCGAAAGCCCACTCCATCGTCGTAAACGCGAAAGCGGATGTTGAGCATTCGCTCGGTAGACTTTTGTTCGAGCCGCACCAACAGTTCGTTGTAGTGGTTTCTTATCGTGCGGTTCTCGCCCCAAACGGGTGTCCACGTCTCGTCGGCCGAGCCCTTTTCTTCGCCCACAAGCGTAAAACCTTCCAGCAAGTCGCCGCCCTTTACCAGTTCAAAGCCCAGGCGGCTAGGCTTGATAACGGCCTTGCCGCGGAAGGTTACGGTGTAGGTGGGCACCGAATTGTTAAGTGCGAAGTTTACCTTTACATCGCCATTGGGCGACTTAACTTCTTGCGCCAGGGCACTGAAAGCAGACAGCAGCACCAAGCATACAGACAAAACAAATCTTTTCATATTGTTGTTAGTTATTGAATAAACGTGTCATAAAGGTGGAACAACAAGGAAACGCGCGCTCGTTTCGCACACCTGTTCCTTTTGCAAAGATAAAATAAAATGTCGAAAATGGCATGTGACACCTATAGATATGTGCAAAAAACAATGCAAACGATTGCGTGCGCATGCGTTGTACATCTTGCAGGTGTACATTTTTTCGCGAGTGGGGGTGTGCAAGATTAGGATTTTTAGATTAACTTTGCACCGATAATCGACAACATAGGCGGGAAAAACGCCTAAGACCGGAACAATGAAAAGAAAGAAAAGAAGGATGAGCAAGGGCATGGCATGGAGTCTTGTGGCCGCCGTGCTGTTGGTTGGCGCGCTGGTTTATGCCGTGATGTGCTGTTTCTCTTCGCAACGACAGATGCGCAATAGCGTTGTGGTTGTGCAGAGCAACCTGTGGTACACCGTGGGTACAGGTGCCGACAAGGTGGTGTTTTTTGCCGAAGTAGCTCCCGATAGCACTTTCGCCGAGGCAGCAACAAGCCCCACAGACTTACTTAAAACGCCCTATCTCACCTCTGGATTTTGGGTTAACAGGTTTGCATTGCTGCCCTCGTGCAGTGGTAGAGTTGTCGCTGCCATGCCTCATGGCACAGCTGATAAGGGGAAATTGCCCACCGATGTGAACACGATGGTGCAGAAAACATTGGCCAAACTGCTTGCACAAGAGCGACAGTTAAGAAAAGAAATAAAGGAAACCAACTACTATATGAAGGTGCACGGCATGCAAGACGAAGGCTATACGGCCGTTTTGGCCTACGCCCATAAGCTGAAAACACGGTTGGCCGAGGTGCAAAAGGTGAGCAAAAGGCTTGCTGTATTGCGTAAGGAAAAGCAACTGCGGGTGTTGCGCCACACGCGTTATGCCCTGCTTTTCGACGGCAAGAGCATCGCTGCCAAATGTTTGCGCGAAGACCAACAATGGGGCTTGTGCCTGCTACAAACCACAAACGAGAGAAAGCCTTGGCGCGCAAATGCGCTTTCGGCCTTGCCTTGGGGCATGTCGGCAACGGGAGAGGTGCGCGTGGCAAGCGTGCCTGGATTGGGCCTAGACCCCTTGGCCACGGTTAAAGACAGTGCTGCTGTATGGGCGGCCAGTGTGCAAACGGATAGCGGCTTGCGCATGCACGCTGCGCTAGGACAGGCAGGTTCGCCCGTGTTCAGTGCGTGGGGGCGTTTCGTTGGAGTGTATAACGGTGTAGGTATAGTGCCTCGCAACATCATCGCCAAAATGCTATGGAACGAAAAATAAACCATCCTAAACGCTTTCTTTGGCTCACGGCATTGTTGGTTGTGGTACTTTTCGGCGCTTGCCACTTCGAGAAGAATACACTTAACGGCGACGGAACGGCGCAGGTGTTGCAACAAGAAGGCGACCTTTGCTACCAAGGCACGGTACTTCGTGGCCGCAGTCATGGCTATGGCGTGTTGTGGCTGAAAGACAGTGTGGTGTATGCTGGACAGTGGAAGGAGGGAAAACGGCAGGGAATGGGCACGGCGCACGACAGCAAAGGACGGAAAATTACGGGGCGTTGGAATGCCGACACGCTGGTGAGTGGCAGTCGCGAAGATGCCGCAGGTGTGTACGTGGGCAGCTTTAACAGTAAGATGATGGCCAGCGGACACGGCGAATATACGGGCAACGACGGCAGCCACTACGAAGGACATTGGGAAAACGATGCCCAAACAGGTAAGGGATTTGCCCTTACAGCGCAGCCCAAGGTGAAGGTTGGCGAATGGAAAGCAGGCCAATATCTGGGCGAACGCCTTACTTATACCACCGAACGCATCTATGGCATCGACATTTCAAAGTACCAACACGTTATCAACAAGCGCGTGCATCCCATCAAATGGAACCAATTGCGCATCATTCACTTGGGAACGGCTAGCCGAAAGGCCATTCATGGGCAGGTAAACTATCCCATATCGTTTATTTATATCAAGAGTACCGAGGGCAAATCGCTGCTCAATCCCTTTTACAAGGCGGACTATAAGCAAGCTCGCGCCCACGGTTTCAGCGTTGGCACTTATCATTTCTTCTCCATTTACTCGCCTGCTGCGGCTCAGGCGGCCCATTTCTTACGCCATTCGCACATATCGAAAGGCGATTTTCCACCTGTTCTCGATGTGGAACCCAGTCCGCAGCAGATTGCTAAGATGGGCGGTGCGGAGGTTCTCTTCAAAGCCGTTCGCACTTGGCTCACTATTGTGGAGCAACGAACGGGCAAACGTCCCATACTTTATATCAGTCAGCAGTTTGTTAATCGTTACTTGCCACTGGCTCCCGACATCAAGCGCGACTACGACATTTGGATTGCGCGTTATGGCGAATACAAGCCCGATGTTCACTTGGTGTATTGGCAACTTTGTCCCGACGGACGGGTGCAAGGCATACAAGGCGAGGTAGACATTAACGTGTTTAATGGCTATAAAGAGGTGTTCGACGAGTTTAAGGCGAAGTTGTAAATGGGCATTTAGTGTGATGTTTAGACTTTGTTTTTGTGGAAATTAAGTTGCTAAGGTTATAAGTGAGTATGTTCATGGAGTGACAATAGACCATAAGCAGAGCCATTTGCTGGCTTATAAGCTTGTCAACCCGTGTGATTTATCAACCTGTTAACTCGTTAATTTGTCAACTTGTCAACTTGCAAACTCGTCCACTGTCAGCAGCGTTACGGGCCTTATCTGTTTTTAGTTCAGCTTAAATCTCAAAGGTACACTATACCTCACGCGTACAAATCTGCCGTCTTGCTGGCCTGGCAACCAGTTGGGCATGGCCTTCATTACACGCAAAGCCTCGGCATCAAGGGCAGCATCCACCGCCCGTTCAACCTTAAAGTCAGACAGCGAACCGTCTTTTTCTACAATGAAACTCACGATTACGCACCCTTCCTTTTTGATTTTTTGCGCCGATTGGGGGTATCTGGCCGTCTTACCCAGATATTGCAGCAGTGCAGCATCGCCTCCTTTAAAGCATGGCATCAACTCGCATACATTGTAAACCTTATTGTCTACCTCAATCCGCTTGGGTTGTACGTACTTATTTCGCACTTTTCTCTGCGCATTCGCCCTTGCTGGCGCGAAGACAACAGCCATAAAGGCAAAGGGCAATACGGCAAAAAGTCGACAATCAAAGCCTACTAACCGCTTGCAGGCTTGCTTGTTCTTCATCTTCATACTTTTAAATGGTTGTGTATTGAGATTATCTTGCATTGAATTTGACTAACATGTAAAGACGGTTTGTTGCACAATAAGCGATGGAAGTTTGTCTGTTGAGAGGTCAACAGCTGGTTCACACCACATTTATGTCAGCTTAAAACCAACTGGTACGCTATGCCTTACGCGCACATTTTGACCGTTGTGTTTCCCCGGATTCCACTTAGGCATAACCTTCACAGTCTTTAAAGCCTCGTCATCCAGTTCAGGGTCTACCCGCTGTATGAACTTAAAGTCGCTTAGCGACCCATCTTTCTCAACGATAAAGCCAACCACAACACAGCCTTGTATGCCGAAGTCTTGGGCCCGTTGTGGATACCTTGTTACCTCCGAAATAAATCTCATCATTGCCTCTTCCCCTCCTTTGTAGGTGGGCATCTGCTCACACACATCGTAAACCTTATCGTCTGTGGTGGTGTCCTTCTGCGTTTGCGTGGTCTTCTCCTTCTCCTTCTTATCCTGCGCGTTCGCCCTAGCAGGAACGAAGACAACAACCAACAACATAAGGGCCGAAACGGCGAAAAGCAGACACTTAAAGCCTGCAAACAGATTAGGTGCTTGTTCGTTATTCATACTCATGATTATTTAAATGGTTATACGTTACAGCTATCTTGCATTGCTGTCACTTTGCAAATATATTAATTTCTTGGATGATAAGCAAGGATAAAAAAAGATATAAGGACACCTATTGCAAACAAATATGTATGGGCAGTAGGTATCTTACGCGCACACGTTTGCCGTTTTGTCTGCCAGGAATCCATTTGGGCATGCCCTTTATCACTCTTAGCACCTCGGCATCAAGGTCTATATCCACTGGTCGTAACACCTTAACGTCGGTTAGAGAGCCGTCTTTCTCGACAATAAAACCTATTACAAGACGCCCTTGCACCCCTCTGTCCTTAGTCTTGTCTGGGTATTTCAAGTTCTCTCCAAGGTATTTCAACAGTGCTGCATCACCGCCTTCGAAGATGGGCATCTGCTCACACACCTCGTAAATCTTATCGTCTGTGGCGGTGTCTTTACGCATTTGGGTGGTCTTTCCCTTTTTATCCTGCGCGTTCGCCCTAACAGGAGCGATGACAATAACCAACAATATGAGGGCCGAAACGACGAAAAGCAGACACTTAAAGCCTGCAAACAATTTGGGCGTTTGTTTATTCTTCATACGCATTTATTTATTAGATGCAACGTATTATCTCATTAAAGAAACGGATTAACCAACTATTAACATGATAAAAGGCCTTTCGCCAGCAAGTTAATGAGCCGACAAGGAGGGTGGAAGTAAGCCACTAGCCACCCCCACATTCGCTTGCCAACCCATTAACTCGTCAATATTACCAGTCTAGCTGTATGCTATTGTAATCTGAAAGACACAGGTACGTTATACTTCACGCGCACTAACTTGCCGTCTTGCTTGCCAGGAACCCACTTGGGCATGGCCTTTATCACTCTTACCGCCTCTGCATCGAGTGTCGGCGTTACCGACCTAACTACCTTTACGTTAGATACCGCCCCGTCTTTCTCTACAATGAAATTAACCACAACGCGACCTTGTTCTCCTGCTTTCTCGGCTGCTTCGGGGTACTTAATGTTCTCCGAGAGATACTTCATCAATGCAGCATCTCCACCCTTGAAAGTAGGCATCTGCTCAACCACCTCATACGCCTTATCCGTTGGTTCGGCATTCTTGATTTGTGCAGTGTCCTCGCCCGTTTCTGCTTTCACTTCAACTTTTGTGCCCTCCATAACTTGTTCTTGCACTTTCGTCTTTCTTTTGCAGCTGGCCATAAACACCAAGGCGAAAGCCAATGGCACGAAAAGCAGGTACTTATAACCTGCAAACGAATTTGTCTTTTGTCTATTCTTCATACTCATTAATTTATTAAATGGTTCTTTTTCCGTTCTTCTAAAAGTGCGTTTTCTCGCCATGACAATGTCC
>NZ_KV815109.1:0-4475 GCF_001814145.1 Prevotella sp. HMSC073D09
TCCTAAGAGGGAATTAACTGAATTACCCTAAGTAAACGGGGTAATCATTCATCTTCTCGTATTGTGACCAAATGCGTCCATTTTGGCATAAGAACAGATGAAACATAAAGAACGTTTTCGTTAAGCCAAATGAGCAACGTCGAGCTTGCTCGGACATTGTCATGGCGAGAAAACGCACTTTTCGAAGAACGAGAAAAGAACGTTTTCGTTAAGCCAAATGAACCATGTCGAGCTTGATCAAACATTGTCATGGCGAGAAAACGCACTTTTCGAAGAACGAGAAAAGAAGGGTTGAAAGCTACCCGTTTAGCTTTTCAGTAACATGAAGGAAGTTGAAATAGTTAAAAAACGATTGCAAATCGTACTAGAATACAAACTCCACCTCAGGCATTTCCTTACCTTCCGCCTTCATAGCAGCTTTGGCCTCCTCATAGCACTCCAACAAATCAGCCTTCGCAGAGGCTACATCCTTACCACAAGCGTTTAGTCCTACACCTGCAATGTCCGTCTCTGTTCTACACCAAAAAGCACCATCCGAAGACTGTTCTACGATAATAATAACCTTTTGCATTGTATAATAGCGGTATAATTCACGTCTATGCAAAGATAAGAAAAAGGCTGCAATTGCGTAAACAACCAGATAACATTTTTGTTATAATCCGCTTTCACCACCTCTCTTAACACAAAAAACCTCGTTCCCAAAGTTGGAAACGAGGTTTCTTCTTGTGTGTGGGCGCTGACGGATTCGAACCGCCGACCCTCTGCTTGTAAGGCAGATGCTCTAAACCAGCTGAGCTAAGCGCCCCCTATGCTCTTGTTTTTCAAAAGCGATGCAAAGGTAAGGAGATTTCGCCACACCACCAAACAAAACGCGAAAAAAATGTTTTGAACAGCCGATTTTGTGGAAAATGCGGTCGTTTTTCGCATCAAACGTAAAATAAAGCTAATCAAACAGACGACAATAAGCACTTTTTTATTACATTTGCACCACTAACCCAAACCGAAATAAGCAAATGATAAGACCCGTATATACACTTACCCTGCTGTTTTCCTTACTCACTACGGTTTGCGCAGAAAACAGAATAGCCGATGCAAGCAGCATGTGCAACGACTCGATTGCCACCAAAGCAAGTGGCACACAATTATATATAGCGGAGGAAGACAAGACCGACTACTCGAAGTTTGCCATAAAACCCATACGCGTGGACACCATTTGGGGAGACTGGGAGATACACGCACACCAGTTTTACGACGGCAATAAGTTCACCTACGATAAGGAAACGCACGCCGATTATGCCGTGAGGTTTAACGTATTCAAGGGAGGCAAACCTGTGTTTAAGAACTACAAAGTAAACTCTAAGTCGCTTATGGGCCCTAACCACATCAAAGGTTTCGAGCTTGGCCTATTCGAACAGTTTGAGATTACCCCCACATCGGTGTACATTGGCTTTGGCTATTGCGAGCCCGAAACCGACAATTGCCTTGAAAGAGTGTTGGCATTGAATGCCGATGGCACGGTGCGCAAGTACGAAACGTCCATCGCCTCGGCCGAAGGAGATATAGATATGTACGTCACCGACATTTATTGGCTTTACACTTTGTACGTAAACGAACTAAGCCTAGCTACACCTAACACTGCCAGCATACAGAAAGTGCTGAACAAATACTGCACAACAGACTTTGCCAAACGACTGCAAAACGAGACGTTGAAGAAGAACTTGCTCTTGGGTTCGGACCAATTCGATTACCAATGGCTGCGTTCTTTGGAGGTGCACTTGATGGACGAGAAAACAAACACGTGCATTGTTAACTACAAACGCGCTGATGGCAAGGTAATTTACAAGCGCATTCACCTGCAACTTAAACCAGAAACGGAGTACGAATACTTGGTTAGTGGCGTGTCTGATGCCACAGAAAAAGACCTGCCCCCGATGCCAAACGGCGAAGAATAGCACGCTGGGACCGACGAAGTATAGCGTACTTAACACGCAAAAGCATAACCACACACGCGCGCTTTGCTCTAATCTGCCCTGCTACTGACACGTCTGCGAAGACCAATCGCACTGTCAGCAAACCTTTCTAAGCAGTCAACTACAACCGAATAAAAGGTTTGAAATGCGCGATTATTTGGTAGAAAAGTCCTTTTTCTGCGCTGTATGCAAAATAATAGGGAGCAGATGGGCGGCAATAAGTGTTTTTTTTGCTACATTTGCAGCACTAACCCACATAGAAATTGACAAATGAAAAAACTCGCACTAACACTTTCCCTCATCGCAATTACATTATTAACAGCCTGTTCGGGAAATAAAAAAGCCGATGCAAACGGCGCAGAAAACGACTCGATTGCCGCCAAAACAGACAGTGTGCCGCTGTATGTAGAGGAAGAAGACAAGACAGACTACTCGAAGTTTGCCGTTCAACCCACTCGTATAGACACCACCGTTGGCGATTGGGAAATACACATACGCGAATTTTATGACGGCAAGAAGTTTAAGCTTGGCGACCAGGTCTTCGCCAATTATTCTTTAAAGGTCAACATTTTTAAGGGAGGTAAGCCCGTGTTCAAAGGGCATAAGATAGACGCTAAGGCGGTTGCAGGCTCCAATTACATAAAAGATTTCACCCTTGGCGTGTCCGAAAATGTTTTTGTTACCGAAACAACAGTGTACCTAGACCTATCGTACTGCGAACCCGAAACCGACAATTGCCAGATGTACATCTTGGCCTTTTGCGCCAACGGACAGGTAAGAAAGGTTCAAACAGCCGCAGAATCGTACGAAGGCGACATGGATGGATATGTGTTTGACGTCTACGACTTCTATGCCATGTACGTAAACGAACTTACTCAACCACAGCCTAACAAGGCCGCCATACAGAAAGTGCTGAACAAATACTGCACAAAAGGTTTCGCACAAAAGATGCAAAGCCATACCAGCAAGAACAATCCGCTGCTCGGTTCTGGCAAGTTCGAGTTCCAATGGCTACGTTCTTTCATTGTACACAGCAAAGAGGCAGGCACAAATTCGTGCATCGTGCACTACGAAATACCAGGCGGAAAGAAGGTGTATAAGCGCCTGCTGTTGCAAAAGAAACCCAGAACAGCGTACGATTTCGTCATCTCGGACGTGCAGAATGCCACCGAAGACGACCTGCCCTCCATGCAAGACGAAGAAGAAGAGTATGCAGGAGACGACGAAATTTAAGGTTTTCTTGGCGTAACAGGCAAGCCTACGCATCAGTACACGGTGCCTTGTACCCACACTACAAGCACCTTGTACTGGCACTGCGAGCACCTTGTATTGATACTACAAAGTGCTTGTAGTGTCTGTACAAATATCTTTTCGCTGCACTGCAAATGCTGTTGTGTGGATACATTGATGGCAAGGTGGGGTATGCAAACAACTTTCTAAAATCAATTCCTTCTAACTATATATTGCCCTTGCTGCACCAACCCGCATGGAGATAACAATGAAAAAACTTACCTTTACCCTTTGGCTCATCGCAATTGCCCTGACAACAGCCTGTTCGGGACACAAAAAAGCCGATGCAAACAGCACTGGCAACGACTCGATTAGCGCAAAAACAGACAGCGTACAGCCGTATGTAGAGGAAGAAGACACAACCGACTACTCGAAGTTTGCTAACCCACCCACGCGCATAGACACCACTGTTGGCGATTGGGAAATACATGTACGCGAGTTTTATGAGGGTAAGAAGATTGATTATCCAGAGAGATACATGTCGTATACTTCTTTGAAGGTGAACATCTATAAAGCAGGTAAACCCCTATTTAAAAACTACAAGCTAAACCTTAAATCTCTTGTAGGCAAAGACATCAACAGCAGCTTCACCCTCTCTGCGCCCCAAGAAGTTTACGTAACCCCAACAACAGTGTACCTAAGCCTATCGTATTGCGATGAAATTATCGCCAAAGACCGTACATACACCTTGGCCTTTTGTGCCAACGGACAAACGAGAAAGGTTGAAATAACCAACGAATCGTACGAAGGAGAATGCAACGGGTATATATTTGACCTCTATAACTTCTATGCCATGTATGTAAACGAGCTTGCTCAACCACGGCCTAACCCTGCCGCCATACACCAAGTGCTGAACAAATACTGCACAAAAGGGTTCGCACAAAAGATGCAAAGCCACACAATCAAGAACAATCCGCTGCTTGGTTCGGGCAAGTTCCAGTTCCAATGGCTACGTTCTTTCGCCGTACACAGCAAGATAACCAAAACCAATGCGTGCTTAATACACTATCAAACACCTGGCGGAAAGAAGGTGTATAAACTGCTACAACTGCAAAAGAAGCCCAAATCAGAGGACAATTTCCTCATCGATGGCGTATCGAATGCCACCGAAAACGACCGCCCCGTGATGGATTATGACGACGAAACATTTGTAACAGACAACGACATATAAGGCTTTCTTGGTAAGCATCCAATATTCGCCGTCTTTTTCCGATA
>NZ_KV815110.1:0-9459 GCF_001814145.1 Prevotella sp. HMSC073D09
AAACAATTAGTTAGATATTTACTGAATATCCCTAGTTAATCTAGGATAACTAATAAGATTAGAAGGACTAGAAATACTAGAACGGCGCAATGTATGATACTAAGCCATTGTTTTGCTAGCATGGTGGGATGGCCGAGGTGCAATGTGGCAAAAGAAGAGAGGGTCGATAATGCCATATCGACCCTCTTTGCATAGGTAAAGAAATTTAAAAAGTTCTTTTGAGCGGTTTAAAGAAACACTGCTAAGCACTGTTTTGCCACAACAAGTGGCGTTGTATGCAACGGCTTACTGTTTACGTTTAAACAGATAAGCATCGTTTCCGTAAACCAGATAGCCCTTGTACGTTTTGTTTTCGAAGACCTTAGACGAGAACCTGCCCAACACAAAGGCTGGAGCAGTGCCAAAATGTAAAACCGTTCCCTCCAAGGAACTGACTTTGGCAGCTAGCCCTGCACTGTAAAAGAACTGGCCAGAGATGGTTACTTCGGGACTTACAGATACTTGCCCGTCTTGCGGACCCACTGCGGTGGCGACGTAATCGTTGTCGAACATGCCCGCATATTGCCCGCCGGCGATAGACAACGAGCCTTGCTTTGCCGAGAACGTAACGGGGAAGGCAAAGGGGTTGGTGGTGAAAGCAAGCATCAGTTTCTTGTTCTCCTTGTACAACTTCACCGCATAGGCGTTTTTAACGGGCTTGCGGTTCTCGTCTGTTTCGGTAAGTTGCAGATAATACTCGCCTAGCACATCGCGGTCCAGGTCTATCTGTGTAACGCTGATGGTGTCTTTGCCCACCGTGGTTTCTATCACAAATTGGCCCGTGCGCACATGCCCTTCGTTGTTCTCGGTGGTGATGATGGTCACCTCGCCCTTCTCGTAGGTTGTGGTTAACCAGCTGTCTAGCGACTTGATGCTGATGTCGAACGTGGTTTTAACCTTATATGTAAGGGTGTCGGCTTTGTCGCCCATAACGATCTGTTCGGGCAAGTCGATTTGCGAAACGGGTCCTTGCTGGTCGATGGCGACGATGGTTGAGTCGCCGTCGGCCGACTTAATGACCACCGTTGTGTGTCTCGACTGCATTTCTTTGTTCACATCGGCCGTTACGGTTACAAGTTTCCCCTTAGTTTCGGCCTTAGCCCAGGGCGCCATTGCATAGGCCTTGGCGGCATCTACGTTCACATAGATGCTGTCTGTGCCGCCCAACGCGTCGAAGGATGTGTTTGCCGACACCACTTTTAGCGTGTGTTGGCTTACCTCGTTGGTGATGTCGTCGTTGCCGCAGGCTGCCAATAGGCAGACAAGGGCGCAGGCAATTATGGCGGTGAATTTAATTCTTTTCATTTCCATTTGCAATTGGTTGTTTTTAAATCTTGGTCATACCCTTAATCGATTCTATCTTGGCACTGCCGTTTACCAATAGGGTGGTAGACACGCCCACTCTCTTCGTGCCGTTATATTCGAGGATAATCATCGAGTCGAGGTTGATGTAGCCTGCAAGAGTGGATGTGAAGGTGAGGAAGACACCGGGCTTGTTGAAGTCTTTGTTTACGATAAAGCCCAGAAAGTCGAACTTGAACATCTGCCCCGGATCGGCCGAATCCCACGAGCACATCCAGTATTCGTGCTTGTTTGGGTCGGTGTATATCTTCTCCGGGCTCCATGTTAGCGTTCCTGTTTTCTTGTCGTAGGCGAACGTAAGCTTGAAGTCGGGCGACAGACCTTCCATCCAATAGGTCTTTCCGTCGCCTGCCGCAACCATCTTTACCTGTACCGAGGCGTTCTTGTATTCAAGGTTGTACGTGCCTGCATAGTCGGCATAGCGCATGTAGTCGGCGTTGAACACCAGGTTGTTTGTGCCCGTGTCGTTGCCCGTGAAGGTAAGTTTGTTGGTGTCGTAAGCGAAGCTCTTCACCCATTTGCCGCCAATTGCCACGGGGGCTTGCAGCTCGATGCCGTTTTCGGTGTAGCAGAAGGGTACGTAAACCACACTGTCTTTGAAGGCGAAGCGGGCGCGCCTAGACGAGGATATGTACAGCTTGGTGGTGTCGTTGCCTGCAATGTACTTGTAGTTAACCTTAACATTGTCGGCCACATCCTGCATTTTCTCGATGTGGTCCTTCCAGCTTACGTTGTCGTTGAGGCGCGTCATCACCATCTTGTTGTGGAACTTCTTGCCCTCGATGAAGATGGAGTCGTTGGTTACGCGCTGAATGATGAACTCGTAGTCTTGTCCCTTTCCGTCGTCGTCCCTTTGTGAGGGGTTAGACAGATAGTGGAAAATTTCGTTGTACGTGTTGACGGTGAGCACGGGTCCCATGTCTTTCTTGATGTCGTAACTCGATGTTGAGGCTTTGTCGGCATCGGCCAGGTCGCTTGCCACCGTTACTTTTCCGTTCTTGAACTTCATCAGGTAGGTGTATCCGCCGCCAGAGTAGCGCGGCTCGGTCCAAAGGTTGAGCTCCCATCCGTTGGGGGCCGACTCCAACACTTGCTTGTAATTCTCCACGGCTTTGTCGAGCCGTTGTGCGGCCGGCTCGTCAAACACCTCATTATCGTCGTGCAGACATGCGGCTAGCAGCATTGTTGCCACAAGTGCCTGCATGCAAATCAATATCTTTTTCATAAGCTACGTTCCTTTTTTTTAGTTTAGTTGGTTCAGGTCGAGGTGGCCAATCTCCGATGCTCTGCGAAGTACAATGCTGCGCAATTCGTCGATGTTCAGTTTCCACGAGTCTTTCATGTACGCCCTAATCAAGTCTAGTTTGGCTTGAATGTATGGCGCGCCCGTGGTTCCTGCCGTGCTCATCATCTTTTCCCAGTCGGCAGGCGGAGTGGTAACGTATACGGAAAGCATCTCTGCAAAGTCTTCAATGGGTTCGCTCATGGCGTAAGGCGTTACGAAACCCTTCTTGTTGGCGGCCGCCTTACGTACGAGATACCAGTCGCCGCTTACGTACTGACCCTCGGATATGTGTTGGAAATTCTCATCGTAGGGTATCTTTTGGTTCAAGATGTGCGTAAACTCGTGGTGCATGGTGTGGAAGTAGTACTCGTTGACGGTGGCATAGTCGGTGAGCATCTTGTCGGTTAGGTTGTTCACCATGTAGAGTGTTATCACCAGTCCGCCTTCGGCCGTGCCGAGCACCATCGTTCCTTGTCCGCTGTTGTATGCGGGCGAGCCTATCAGGTGGATAATTCGGGGCACGTTGGCCTTGACGAAGTTCGACCCCACACACTCTGCATAGGCATCGAACCAGAGGTATTTGGCGATGATGGCCAGCTTGGCCGACTTGGCCGAATCGGCTGGAACGAGGTGATATTTCATGTCGCTATATATATCCTCCATCTTATATTTCACGTCGATGTTGTAGGGATATGTATAGTTAGCGAGCAACCAATTGTCGAATTTGTCGCGATGCACGGTTTTTCCCCCAAAGATGCTGTCGCTCGATGGATTGTCTTTCGAGCAGGAATTGAAGCCCAACGACAGTATTGCCGCCAAGGCAAATAAGCAAATCTTCTTCATATTCTACGCGTTTTTGTTTTACTTGTTTCTGGGATTTGCCGTAAGTCCGGCTGTTATAACGTCTTGTGGCAGCTGTATTGCGCGGCGCAGGTCGTTCACCGTCAGCGAGTCTTTAACGTCTGTGATGTGGCTGCTTGCGTTCAGCGTGCGGCGGTAGATAACTATTCCGTAGCGTTTAACGTCTTGCAGTCGCCAGCCTTCGCCCAGGGTCATGATGCGCCTAAGGTGCAAGATGGCGTGCAGCAGCGGTTCTTGCGTTGTTGGTTCGATGCTGAAGGCGGTGTTGAATTTCTTTTTGGGCGTTGGTGCTGTTGGGGTGTAATAGCCTATTCCGTTGTAGAAATTCTTGATGCCTTCCAGCGTAACGCTCAGTGCGCCGCTCGAGTAGGCCTTCACTTCGGTGTTCAAATCTGCTGCTGCAGCATCGTAGTTGCCCAGCATGGCGTTGGCTTCGGCGCGCACAAGCAGGGTGAGGTCGGTTGTAAGCACGGCGTAGGCCGAGTGCGCATACCCCACGCCCGCCTGCACATCCGTGTATTCGAAGGCGTAAGGAACCTTGTTGATGAAGTACTTCGACAGGCTGTTGTTGCTCCAGACGGTGTAGCCGAAGTTGCTGCTGCGCCCCCACGGACCTTGCGATTGCAGGTCTTCTTTTTCTGAAATGAGCTGCCCGTGCGCATACTTGTTGCCCATGCGGTAAGGGCCTAGGAGGGCGCCCGCCTGCGAATGAACCGTCTGTAACAGCAAGTTGGCCTGGCTGGATACGTTCACATAGGCATTCGGGGCTATCTGTCCGTTCACCGAGAGGGCGTTGAACGCTTTCCAATCGCGTAACTTCGAAGAGGCGTCTGCGCCCAATACGCGTGTGGCATAGGCCACGGCCTTGGCGTACTTTTGGTAGTATAGGTTGAAAAGTGCAGCGAAGGCGTAGGCCGCATTGCGGGTGAAGTGGTACTTGGGGCGTGAATAGTTGTCGGTTACCAACGGCAGTCCCTCTTCAATGTCGCGGTTTATCTGCTCGTAAAAGGCTGCCAGTGTGCCGCGTTCGTACTTGGTTCCAACCGTCGTTTCGGGGCGTGTGGGGTAGGGCAGTCCCAGGTTTTTGCTGGCCGTCGTTGGGTCGTAGGCCATGCAAAAGGTGTTGGCAAGGGTCAGTGCAGCGTATGCGCGGCACAGCAAAGCCTCGCCTTTCGAGGGCATCAGGTCGCTGTTGTTGCCCTGCTGTTCTATCGTTTGGAGGGCTGTGTTGGCCGTAGCCATGGCCGTGTACAGGCTGTTCCACAGCTCTTGCGGCGATTCAGACTCTTGTGTCTCGGTGATGTCGCTCCACGAGTAGGCCTGGTCGTAAAATCGGCCGTCGCTTCCCCAGCCCGTTACGTCGAACTCGTCGGCATTGTCCGAATACAGTTCTGCCAGATAGGCAGGGTTGTGGTCGGGGTAGGCCGAAACGAGGTATTTCTGTATTTTCTCTTTATTGTTCAGCTCCATGCGGTTGTCGGGCAGCTTGTCGAGAAACTTGTCGCACGAACTGATGCCCAATGTTGTTGCGGCCAGCAACACATATATGTAGATGTTTCGCTTATTCATAACTTATTCTTTTATTTGTTTATAAACCGAATTTGAGGGTCATTGTAAACTGACGTGGTATGGGGGCTGCCACGCCTCCTGCGTTAACAAACTCTGGGTCTTGGCCGTTCAACTTCTTGTCTGCATAGATGAGGAACAGGTTTGTGGCTTGGAGTTTCAGCGAGAGATTGGTGAAGGGCGTTGACCTAAGCATTGCTTTGGGGAAATCGTAGCCCAACGAAATCTCTTTCATGCGTACGAAGTCGCCTTTTGCCGTGCGGTTGCTCGTGTAGTTATAGGCGTTGTAGGCAATGCTCAGGCTCCTGTTCGATGCATAGCTGCGGTAGGGCAGTATGGTAGGAACCGAGGTTGTTTCTTCGTCGCCGGCTTGCATCCAGCGGTTCTTAAACTCCTTGGTCATCGAGGTAAGGTCGTTGTATTGTGCGCTGAAGATGCGGTCTAGGCGCACATAACTGCCGAACGAGTAGGTAAGGAATACGTTCAGTCGCCAGTTCTTCCACTTGATTTCGTTGCCGAACGACCCCGTTATCGTGGGTTCCGTCGGTCCTTCGTAAATCAGGTAGCCGTTGCTGTTGCGGTTTTGGAAGTCGAGGTCGGTAGAGGTAAGCTCGCCTTTCTCGTTGAGATAGGTGGGTATGCCCTTATCGGTTAGCCCTTGGAAAGGCATCGAGAAGATGGCGCGATGCGGATAACCCTCCATCGTAAAGCCGCTGCTGGCCTCGCCGTTCACAAGGTCGATGGTGCGGGCTTGGCTCATCAGCGAGGTAACCTCTGTCGTTACGTGCGAAAATATCACGTTGGTAACCCATGTTAGGTTGTTGTTCTTGATGTTTGTTGTTTGCACCGAGAGCTCTTGGCCTTGCGACTTCATCGTAGCGGTGTTGGCATACCTAATCACTTGTCCGCCTACGCCCTGCGTGGCAATGGGACCGATGAGGTCGAAGTTGTTGCGCCAGAAGAGGTCGAACGTTACGTTGATGCGGTTGTTGAGGAAACCCAGCTCCGAACCGATGTTGAATTCGTGTTTCTTCTCGTACGTTAGTTGGGAGTTTTCCAGCTCGCTGGTCATGATACCCGACTCCTTGTCGGTTCCTACAATTCTGTACGGCGTGTACGCTTTGAGTATCTGGGTGGAGTTGGTGTAGGTTGCCGGGCCTGGGTCGGCCGTAAGCGAGTAAGAGGTGCGCACCATGGCATGCGTCAGTGCGTTGTTGAATGTTTTCTTAAACCACGGCTCTTCGCTGGCGTTCCAACTTCCCGACACGTTCCATGTGGGCAACCAGCGTGCGCTTCGGCTCCTTCCCAGGCGGTTTGTTCCTTCGTAGCGGTAGGTGCCTGTAAGGTTGTAGCGTTGCTTATACGAGTAGGTGCCCGTGGCAAAGAAGGCCGCCGTGCGGTTGTGGGTGTTGTTGAGCGAGTAGTAAACGGCGTTGTCGTCTATGTTCTTCTTAAAGAACTGGTAAACGTAGAAGGGTATTTCGCCCCCGTCGTACTGCATGCCGACGCCGTTGAAGTACGTGCGACTGCGGTCTACGTTAGACACGTCGATGCCGCCCAGCACGTTCACGGCGTGCGTGTTGTCGAACGTGTGGTTGTAATTGGCCGTGGCGCGCACGTCCCAGCTCACCTTCTGCAAGTCGGTTTTTTGGTAGAAACCGCCGTAGGGCAGCACCGTTATCGGCAATGCGTAGGTGTTTGTGGGGTCCTTGTACAGGTAGTTGTTGGCATCGCGTATCAATGCGTTGTCCATAGCCCTGTAAGCTAGGGCTTGGTTGGCGTACTCGGTAATTTTGTGCTCTTGTGTAGAGGTGTCGTATTGCACGGCTCCGATAATGGACAATCGCAAGTCGTCGATGGGCTTGTAGGCCAGCTCGGCTTGGAATTTCGTGTTCAGCACGTTCATGTCTATCTTGTTGTTCTCCAGCTCGTTCAGTATGTTGAAGGGGGCGTAGTTGGCGTGATAGTACGTGTTGGGGTCGAGTGCGCGCGACGTGTTCAATGCGTACGAATAGGGGTTGATGTCGAAATCGCGCTTCACTTGTCCGTTTACCACGTCCACATCCTGCGCCAGCGTACCCGGCGCTTGCTGTTTGCGGTACGAAACCGAGGCCAGCAGCGTGAGCGAAAGGTTGTCGAGCAGGTGATGGGTGGCGTTTACGTTGGCCGTGTAACGCCTCACGGCAGAAGACTTGTACCAGCCTGGGTCGGCCATGAACGACATCGACACGTAATAGTTAGACTTGCCCGTGCCGCCGCTCAAACTTACCGAGTGGTTTTGCATGAGTGCGCTCGAGAATAGCTGCTTAAACCAGTTGGTGTTGCGCATTTCGGCACTGTACAAGTAGGCGTCGCGGGCCTCTTGGGTGTTCTCCAAGTAGAATTGGCCCGTCTTGGGGTTGTAGGTGTTAATCAGTTCGTACATCTTTCCGTACACGCCATAGTCGCTGCCGTTAAGCACGCTCGATAGGTTGAGCCAGCCCTTGTCTTGCATTTCTTGGTAGATGCCCATCTGCTCTTGCGAGTTTAGGATGTTGAACTGGCTGTAAGAGGGCACCAAACGCGAGGTGAACTCGCCCGTATAGTTGACGTGTGCCTGCCCCGAACGGCCTTTCTTGGTGGTGACGACGATAACGCCACTCATGGCGCGCGCGCCGTATATGGACGTTGCCGAGCCGTCTTTCAGTATCTGAAAGCTCTCGATGTCGTCTGAGTTGAGGCCGGCAATGGCCGAAGAAATAAGCGTTTCGGCATCTCCCGACGACAGCGCATCGGCACTGATGTCGGTAATGTCTTCCTGTACAACGCCGTCTACAACCCACAGCGGCTTAGAGTTGCCGTAGATGGAGGTGGCTCCGCGCACGTGTATTTTAGGCGCTGTGCCGAACGTTCCCGACACGTTTTGCACGCTCACGCCGGCCGAACGGCCTTCCAGCGAGCGGCTAATGTCTGCCATGCCGCTTATCAAGGCATCGTTGGCCTTAATCTTGTCGGCCGCACCGGTAAACATTCGGCGGTCCATGTTCGACACGCCCGTTACCACAACCTCGTTCAAGGTCTCGTTGTTTGGCGACAGCGTTATTTTCATTGTGGGCTTGGGGCTTAGCGTTAGGGGGCGCATGCCGATGTAACTTGCAACAATTTTCTTGCCTTTTGGCACCGATAGGGTGAAGTTACCGTTTTGGTCTGTCACGGCACCCGTTTTCGAACCCTCCACAATGACGGACGCTCCAATGATGGGTTCGTTGTCTTCCGACGAGATAACTGTTCCGGAAACTTGTGTTTGTGCCATCGCTATCCCTGCGCTTAAGAATAGCGAGACTAGAAACATCATTAGTCTTTTTTCCATAAATTCTCTCAATTAATTAATAATTCATACAACAGTATATATAGCAATCTTAATAGTTAATGAACTGGAAGCAAACGATTGGTCTATTCCTTAATGACGATGATGGTGTTGTATGCAACGCTTTTTTGCTTTCTTAATCGTTTTTTCTTGTTGCAATGGGTGCTCAATCGCCGTCAGGTTGGCCTGTGTGATGGGGCGATGGCACCACTATGTCTGAATGCCTTTGTGCTGGCAAAAGTAACGAATTGTTGTTAAATCGCCAAATTTAATTACAAATTTATTGCGAATAAGCGCTATTTTGTTTGTTTATGTCGTTTTTATGCTGTTTTATGTTTGTGCTTGTATTCGTGTTTTGCTTGTGGGTTGGCTGCTATGGCTGTATGTTGGCGCATGGACTTGGTGATGTTTTGTATGTAGGTTTATTTGTTCTCTTTTACCACTTTTAAAGGTTTTCCTTGCCGTTACGCCATGTGCCATGCCTTTTTGTGGCTTTGGGCGGTGCTTTGTGTCGATTGTTTGGTGGGCATGGTTGCGGCAAGGTTCGGTGGAAAGCGGTTGTAAAGCGGCATTGTTATGTCGTTAAGTTGTTCGTAGGGCAATTAAAATAGCGTAGTTCACACCCCTCTCTGAAACGTTAATTGTGTTTCGTTTGTTTTACAAAACAGGTTCTTCGTGATGCCCCATTCTAGGGTCAAAACAGTGCTAAAAGCATCTTTTTAGCCGCCATTCGTGGTCTTACGCGCCCCATTTTCTGTCAAAACATGATGGTCCGAGCGGTGTTTTGCACCATTTTACCCTTCTAGATTGTCGCTCGCCCGCAAAAAATGTCGTCCAATTTTTCTGCATTTAGCACCAAAACGGTAGTCTTTTAAGTACCATTTTGCCCCTTTTGCACGTTATTTCAGTCTGCCGAAAGGGTTTTATGCCCTTTTGTGTACTGCATATTATTGCAAAACGCCTGCTGTTTTGGTGCATTTTACCCTGCGTTTTGGTGCAT
>NZ_KV815110.1:9559-25206 GCF_001814145.1 Prevotella sp. HMSC073D09
ATTATGCTGCAAAAGGCACTTAATGGTGCGCAAAATGTATATTTAAACAATCTTCAATGGTTATTTATCCACCTCTATACGCGCCTTGTTTTGCCCCAAGCAAGTTGGCGTAATACTCGCAAAAATGTGGGCGAACGGCGGAATGGCCAGAAAAATCGCAGCCATAATGTTAAATTTCGTGCGCAAAATGTTACATTCTCTTGACCGGCACTTTCGTCAACACAGCATAACTTCGCAGTGAGCAAACCTTATCCGTGCCGCCCTTTAAAAAGCAAAATACGCCATAGGGAGTTTTGAAAATGGGCGTAACCCCATCCTTAAAAGATGGATTTTGCTGGGCATGTTGCAGATTTTTGGTGCATTGTTTCGTTTTTCTTGATTATAACAGCTACCTTTGTGCGGAGTTCATCTGCCTATGGCAAAGGGCTGTTTCTGCGCCAAACAATGGTGGCACCATCTGTTTGGCTTGCCAACAGCGGGCATTTAGGAGGGATGTGCCATGGTGGCTAGGTGGCGCAATGGCCAGTTTGGGCATCGGCAAATAAAGATGAAACGCTAATATGTGAAACCAATGGCAGGGAGCTTGTCACCTGTTTATTAACAAAACGGAAAAGTTATGGGAATGATTGCAAACTATCAGTACATCAATGATGAACAACTAAACTGCTTGAAGAACTGGGACAGCAAAGAGAAGGACGTGCTGGAAGAGGTGGAGGAAATGAACGAAGAAAGCGAAATGTTGCTGGATATAGACAAGATGTGGGACGTGCTGCATTTTGTGCTTACCGGTGTAAGCAGTTGCGACCCCATTGAGAACAATCCTTTAAGCGAGGCCGTGGTTGGTGTACGTCCGCTTGAAGGCCAAGACGGCTTTGTAGCCTATACGGAAAAGGAGCGGGTTGCGGAGATACTTGCGGCTTTGGAGGCTTTTGATATGGAGCAGGCTATGGCAACGTTCAGCATGGATGCTTGCAAAAAGGCTGAACTTTACCCCGACATTTGGGATTACGACGATGAAGAAGAGTTGGTGAAAGAAGAAATTAGCGATTACTTCCAAAACATGAAAGACTTTTATCGAGAAGTGTTGGAAGTGAATGGACATGTGATGGTTACGATTTATTGAATAAAGACTCGACTACTATGGAAAAGAAGATGATGGTTGGCGCAACTGAATTTACCTTCGACAAAAGTTGCGGTGAATATGTAGGAAAACTGCAAGTGTGGGGAAGAGAGACAGACGTTTATCTTGATACAGAACATGCAGAGGGGGATGAGGTTGACAAGATTGTTTCTGAAAAAATTAATTGGATAGCGCGCAACAAAGAAAAGATAGTGAAGGCGTTTATGGAGGAAAACGACTATTGTGTAGATGTTGTTAATGAGATGATAGCCTGTGGCGACTTTAAGGCTGATGGGCCAATATCGGCAGACGATTTAGTAAATGCGCTGTTTGTAAACAATGTTACTATCTGGGTTAAGGGCGCGGACACGGACTTTGCTCTGGATTTAGATGCTGAACCCGACTATTTGTTTGGACACTTGGCCTATATGGAGATTGATAGCCAGTATCATGTTGAGTGTGGCGGGCTTAATGGCTAACATGTTTCTTGTAAGTTTGTTATTACTCAAAACATAAATACGCAAATACAATGGACGATTTAAGAACGCTTTGGGCGAAGTATAGCGACCTCAATGTGGAGTCTAAGTTTGCAAGCATTTCCGAGGACCTATGGAAATTAGGTTCGATTGAAAAGATTAAAGACGAGGTAAGCCCCGAAACCTTTACTTTTCATGTTGCAGTAAATATGATAGGTAATTGGAAAGGCGATGGCTGGGATTTTATTTTTTATGAAGGAAGGGCATTACTTCCCTATATTCCTGATACGTTGAGTAAGTTAGGATTGGTGGAGATTAAAGATGCTTTTGAACAAACACTATCCGTATTCCCCGATTTTGCAAGCGATTGCAACGAGGAAGTTTATACGGATGTGATGAACTTCTTGATTAATCCACGATTTAAAGTTGCCGACGAAAGGCTGAACGCTATCCCTAAGGAGGAGCGGACGGCATTGAGCGGGGCATACCATAAGGGTGTACAAAGGTTAGACGACCTTTCTGAAAAGCTGTGGGGCTACGGAGCAGAAGAAGATGGTTGGAAAAACGTTTTGGATTATCTAAATTCATTCGTATTAGGTGGTTCTTCATCGCAACAAGTGTAAAATGGTGCGGAGTTGAAACGGCATAAGTGGAAAGGGATGAATTATTTCGCATTGGATGATTAAATTTTAAATGATGAAAATAAAGTATTTAGCCTTATTGTGTTTCTTCCTAGTATGCAATTTACTTCATGCTCAGAAAGATATTTACCATGTAGTTGGTGTACAAGAGATTAACTTAAAGTCGAAGTATTTTGATTTTGACCGCAAAATATGGGTGAGACTTCCGTCTGATTACAGCTTTACGGATGCACAAGATTATGATGTTACTTATATCTTCGATGCGCAAGTTACCCCTTTCTTTGAGTTGGCTAGTGCATATCCTGTATTCTTAAACGAAGGTTGGTTTTCGAAAGGAACTATTGTGGTTGGTATTTGTTCGCCACAAGACTCAGAATACAACCGTCGAGAGGACTTTTTGCCCGATGATAGTTTGACATGCAGTGCGTATAAAATCAGAAAAGGCTATGCTGACAAGCTGATGTGTTTCGTGAAAGACGAACTAATGCCATATATCCGTTCGCATTATCGCACAACGGAGAAAAATCTTGCTATCGGTCACTCGTTAGGTGCATCGTTCTTGTTGCAATGTCTGTTAAATTACGACATCTTTAATGACTATTTTCTGTTTTCGCCTAATCTTGCTTTTGGTAAAAACATGTTGGCGAATAAGTTTGTAAAGCATTCTTTCGATAGAACCGCTAGGCATTATCTCTTTTTTAGCGATGCAGCCGAAGAGAAAGTAAAGGGTTGGGAAGGTTGGCAGACACCAAGGGATGAGGTTTATAGGTATATTGACTCGAAGGCGTTACCCCGCAACATTGTGTGTAGGCACAAGTCGTACCCTGAATCAGAACATTTTGCAAGTTTTCCGTTGGCGTTGCAAGATGCTTACAAGGATTATTTCGCCTATCGTGAGGCGAAAGACGCCACGGCAGAAGGAGAAGTCTATGCAAAGCATATAGAGGTGATTGTTGATAATCCTAAGTACGAAGTGTATATTTGTGGAAACCAAGCATCGTTAGGCAATTGGGACGCCAAGAAGATTAAGATGACGCATGTAAATGATTCTGTTCGTGCGATTGATGTAAAAGTACAACTACCTGCCCAATTTAAGTTTACTCGTGGAAGTTGGGAAACAGAAGGGTTTCCTGCGAATGCGTTAGGTGGTATTAATCTTCGTGTGGACAACAAAAGCAAGAAAGCGTACGTCTACAAAATATCAGATTGGTCTGATAAATAAGAACGAGCATCGAATTTGGCCGATGATAAGGTTTACTTTGATGGGATGGTATCGCTACTTGCACAGACCTTTGGTTGAACCCCAAGCGGTCTAATTACCGATTTGGGATTAAAATTATGTGTAAAAATAAAAGATGCTTTTGAACAAACACTATCCGTATTCCCCGATTTTGCAAGCGATTGCAACGAGGAAGTTTATACGGATGTGGCGAACTTCTTGATTAATCCGCGATTTAAAGTGGCCGACGAAAGGCTGAACGCTATCTCGAAAGAAGAACGCAGGGCATTGAGCGAGGCATACCATAAGGGTGTACAAAGGTTAGACGATCTTTCTGAAAAGCTGTGGGGCTACAGAGCAGAAGAAGGTGGTTGGAAAAACGTTTTGCTCAATTTGCAATTAAGCGGGTTGGGAAAGGCCTTCTGATCGACATGGAAAACAAAGCGCATCAGTATCAGTGACAAAACAACAGAAAAAATAATCTAGCAAGTAACCAGGCATCTGTTGTATGAATATCAAAAGATTAAGTTTCTTGGAGAACCATACAAGCACATACTTTTGTAGAGTTTTGGAAAATAGGCTTAAAAAAAGAAGAGCTGATATTTGGTTGAAATAAATTAATTCTTTAGATTTGCAGTTGAGATGTCCTCCCCATCTTTTTACATTCATCTGTAACACTGTAATAGGGTTTACATCTTGAGACCTCACTCATCAAAGGCGGTACCGAATAAACAAATTATAAACAACTAACAATTTATACATGAAAAAAATTATTGCAACTGCGTTATTCGCAATGGTTTGTTTGGTATCTAATGCCAAAAGAGTAGACATTACTGTTCATACATCTTGTGGGATAAGCGTCCCAATACATGAAATAGGCGACACTGTAACTGCCCAAGACATTGCAAACTATGCACGAAAGCTCGATGAGATTTTCTGTGGGTAGCTATAGACCTCTTTATTAAAAACGCCGTTCCGCATCAACACATGCGGGACGGCATTCAATTATCATACTCAACATGCGTAAATCGATCGTAATCCTCATTTTGTCAATCATGTCTTTGGCCGCAATCTACGCAGAAGAGACACGTACTTTCGAGTCGGAAGTCAGCTATCTTGCAACGTGCATCAAAGACACTGTTACGAATAAGGTGCTGACAGACACGTTCAAATTGCGGTTTGATGGCAACAAGGCATTATTCTATAATGTGGAAACGTTTGCAGAAGACTCATTAAAGCATAATGACCTTACAGCATGGCAAAAGGCAATAGGCAGTGCTTTAACAAGAAAGCAACGGGCAGATAAGGCTAACAGCTCATATTATATATTGGCTGATCTCCAACAGAAAACATATATTTTCAAAGACAAAATTGGGACGAACAGTTTTTCTTATACGGATAGTTTGCCGGCATTTAACTGGCAACTTAAATCTGAATATAAAGACATTGCAGGGCACAGATGTGCGAAAGCTATTGGTAAATACATGGGACGGACGTATGAGGCATGGTATGCCACAGACATACCAACACCTGTTGGGCCATGGAAATTTTACGGTTTGCCCGGCTTGGTGCTGTCTGTTTACGATGTCCAACATCAATATAGCTTTACTTTTATCAATATGCAACCATGCCACGGAGAGATTACTCTTTTCCCCAGCAAATCTTTTAAGACAACAAAAGAGAAGTTTCTTAAAGAGTATGCCATATATCAAAATGACCCAATAGCATATTACAATGACCGCGCAATGATAAAAATAAACTTCGGTAAAGCCGGCAACGACTTTGAACAAGAAATAAAAAACGACAATAGACATCGGCTCATGGAAATTTTAAAATAGCACATCGATGAAATCAACACTAACTATAATACTGTGTCTGGCATGTCTCCTACAAAGTAGGGCTGCCGACAACAAAGCCAATTTAGAGTGCATATACCGTCTGACCTATCAGGTTGATACCCTTACAAAACGTAGTGTCAATGCCATGATGGTGCTTAGACGCAATGAAAACTGTTCTCTTTTCTATTCGCAAGCAAACTTCGAAAAAGACTCTTTACAGCGTGATGCAAATGGAATTGAAGAGCAAAAGGCAATTAACGACACCATTAAAGCTAGGTATGGTAAGGTAACGGTATCTTATTACGTACTAAAAGATTTTGAAAAGAAACAACTTGACTTTATGGGAACCCTCCTAAACAGCAACAAATATACAGAACCCTTACCTGTTTTTAATTGGCAAATTTTGGAAGACAAAAAGACGATAGGCGAACACCAATGCCAAAAGGCGACATGCACATTTGGCGGAAGAGCCTATGAGGCGTGGTTTGCACCAGACATCCCCATAAACGACGGACCGTGGAAGTTTTACGGCTTGCCAGGACTGATACTTGAAGTGTACGACAAACAGCACCATTACGAATTTCAATTTTTGGGCATGCGCCCTTGTGCAGGAAAGATTGAAATACCCGTTGCAGACTATACCAAAACCACAAAGAAAGAATATCTGCGGATAAAACAAATGTCTATCGACGACCCCGAAACAGCCTTGCAACTGTGGGAAGCAAAACTTGGAATTAAAACAACACGCCCCCGTGCTCCAAAATTGCGTTCGTATGCAACGATGGAACGTGTCGAATCCGTGTCGAAGTGACAAGTCTGGCGGTCGTCCATCAGCCTTTCACACTGTCGAACTGTAGGAGGGTATCGGCTTTTCCCCATAAAAAAGATGCAGGTACAACATGAAGACCTTGTATTGTCTGCTAGTATTAGCCGCCATTTCGGCCTTGCCAGTCTACGCACAAGAACATGTTGTGCGCGGATTGGTGGTGGAAATGGGTAGCGGAACACCTGTTAGGGGAGCCGTTGTGACCATTCGCAATGCCAAAGACATTATTATCTATAACACGCAAACATCGGCTAAGGGCGAGTTTAGCCTAACCATGAAACACGAAAACAGGGCCGAAACAAGGCTGGTGGTGAGCAGCATGGCACATAAAACGGCACAATGTGCCCTTACCGATCAAACTTTTTATCGCATAGAACTGGACCCGAAAGCCTTTGAGATAAAGGACGTGTATGTGAAACCCGACAAGATAACCCATCGTAACGACACAACGAGCTATTTGGTATCAGCCTTCGCCACACAGAAAGACCGCACCATCGGCGACGTTCTGCGAAAGTTGCCGGGCATCGATGTGAGCAAAGAGGGAACGGTTTCGTACAACGGAAAGGCGATAGACCAGTTTCTTATCGAGGGCGTTGACCTCTTCGACGGACAATATAACATCGCCACACGTAACATTTCGCATGATGTTATTTCGCGGGTGGACGTTGTGGAGAACTTCCAATCGAAGAAAACGCTACGGAAAAGCAAAGCTGAGGGTGGCATCGCACTTAACCTTGCCTTGAAAGATAAGGCAAAAGGGCGATGGAGCGGCAATGCAAGAGCTGCGACTGGACTACCAAAACTGTGGGAGGGTGAGATCTTCGGCGCACGCCTCTCGGCTGTTAACCAAACTTCTTTAACGGGCAAGAGCAACAACACAGGCAAAGATATCATGAGCGAAAACAAGGTGCTGACGCTTGACGAGCTGTTAAGAAAGGTGTCGACCAATGCCCCCAACCCCTTTATTAGTTCCTCGCTAGACAGGCCTGGTTCACTAGACGAAAGCCGAACACGTTTTGGACGCACCCACATCGCCAACGTGGGAAACGTTCAAAAGATGTCGCAGACGGCCATTATGCGCACAAAGCTGTACTACTCTGACGACCGCAACACCAGCGAAAGGATACAAGGTCTATCGTATTTTCTGGCCGACACAACCTTGACGCGCACCACAACGGAACACGGCATCCTTAACAACAGGGAACTATCGGCTGCCATCTTGTTTAAAAACGACAAGGAACGGAGCTACTTTTCGAACGAAATTAAATACGCCTCTACATGGGAACGCAATCGCGCCATTACACATGGCGACGATAATAACCAGTGGGAAACGCGGTCGGACATGTATTCCATCGAGAACAACCTACAATGGATACGTGCCATTGGCAGACATCACGTTAAGCTAACATCCGTCAACCTGTACCGTTTTATGCCCGAACAGCTAGCGGTTATGAACGACAGCACCCTACAACAAGATGTGAAGCGGCGCCAGTTCTTATCGTCTACGCAGTTAAACCTTGTCTTCAACACGCGCCAATGGGCGTTAGAGCTGAACACGGAAGGGCGTATACAGAGCATGAACATGGAAAGCAACTATCGGACAACGCCACTTGACACGGGCTTTTACGAAAACGCCGACATCAATTACGTGGCCTTCATTGTCCAGCCCACCATCACTTATAAGCACAGAGGGATTCGCGGAACACTGCAAATGCCGCTAAACACCTATCGTTATTTTGGCACGTCTGTGGCAAACAAGCTGTTTTTCTCGCCCAACCTAAACATTAACTGGGAGATTAACTCTCACTGGACCATTGGGGCAAAGCTGTCGTTGAACAGGCAAGAACCCGCAGTTAACGATAGTCACACGGTGCCTATACTGGTAGATTACCGCACGTTTGAGATGTCGCCCATCAACTTCTATGGGTCACGAAGTTGGAACGAGATGGCGTTTGTCTCGTACACAGACTACGCCCACGGTCTTTTCGTACGCGCCAGTATGGGGTATGACACACGTTACAACACTCTTGCGTGCACCAAAAGCGTAGATAGGCGCGGTATGGCGTACTATTCTACGGTTGAAAACGACAACCACGCGCACGGAATAACGGCACTCGTCACTGTAAGCCAACGTTTGGAATGGATTAAAGGCACATTCAACGCGCGGTGCCTGTTATCCCAAAATGCCAGCAGCATGTATCAAAATGGCATCAATACCGAGTTTAACACGGGCTCGTTACAAACGTCGGTCAGCCTCAACAGCAACGTTTGGGCATGGCTAGACCTAGCTTATCGGGCGCAGTACAACATTCATGCGCTTGAATTTAGCGCAATGAAGAGTCGCACCAAGTTGCTGACGCAGGAATTGGAACTAACATGGATGCCGACAAATGCCTTAAACTTCTCACTCTCGGCCGAACACTACGCCAACTATTTTAATGACAACACACGCAAATATACGTTTTTTGCCGACTTCAATTGTCTGTATAAGTATCGCAAAACCGATTTTACGCTGCACTTGAACAACATCCTAAACCAGCGTTTTTACAATAATGCGACATATAACAACCTGAGCAGCACCTACAATCAGTATGGGCTACGCGGCCGAACACTAATTGTTGGGGTGAAAATGTTTTTCTAGTTCATGAGAATTTGTTGCTGTTCGCTAAAAGTTTAGAAACAGCAAATTTGGTGTTCGGATTGTCGATGAAAGGGAAACTAGTTTCATCTCATCAAAATCAGGTTCCTTCCTGTTCTTCACAAGAGTGTTTTTAGCGGACAGCCAATATATAACGGCGAATGGAAGCGATGAAACCAACAGAAGAACTTACGAGCTAAGGTATTCAAAAACTTGAAGGATGTATTTTTACAACATTTCGTGTTTTTATTTCTCTCATTTTAGCGGACAGCCGATGAATGACAGGCTGAAAGGGTACATGCTTTTCGAAAAAAGAAATCCGCAACGCCTATTGATGGGCATTGCGGATAGGGAAATGGTGCCTACTTGGAGTTTAGCAGACAGCTATATGCTCAACAATCAAACAAGATTTGTACAGGTTCTAACGACCTATTTGGGTTAAATGTTGATGTGGATCGTTTTGCTAATAGCTTGATGTGGCATTTGATGGGTCTGAGGCTTAATAGCCCCTCGCAAAACTCATGGATTCACAGGCTCATGAACTCACAGACTCATAAGCTCACAAACTGATGAACGCACAAACTCACCCCCTACTTACTGCACCACCACTTTCTTTCCATTACGAATGTAAATGCCTTTTTGAGGCTTGGAATTGAACTTGATGCCTTGCAGGTTATACCACGTGTTGTTTTCGTTATCCACATCGTTGTCCACTTTTTCTATACCCGTAGTCTCTTCTCCCTCGAAGAGAAGTTTGAGATTTGCGCCAAGCAGCTTGTCGGACAAATGCAAGAAGGCATGGAAGGGCGTAAGTTTAGCATCATCTGTTGCTTGCACAAACGTGGCGTTACCCTTGTTGCCCTCTGCATTAAGGGTGTAAGCAGCCCCGTTTAGCTGTTGCGCAGCGGCTAATGTCTTAACGAAATCGGCCTTGTATACGCCAAACAACCCGTCTTTCGTGGATGTATTTGTATTGTTTTGTGGGTTTACCACCACATTTTCTGCCCATATCTCCGTGCCGTCAGAGGCATATATATAAGGAGTGTTGGCCTGCAACTCGTCTTTTTTGGCAAACTTCAGGGTGGTGTTGGTGCCCGATTGCTTGTCCATAATACCATCGAAGGCGAAGGCCTTTCCGCGCGGTTTGGCGGCAAAAGGCAAAACAAGCGTCTCTTTCTTTTTGTTCTTAAAAGACGAGCGGAAGAACGTTGCGCGCTTGGCCTCAAAGCTATAAGGAAGCCGATAGGCGAGGTTTCCTTGCAGAGCCAATGCGTTGAAGTTGTGGTCTAGCAGCATCTTGTAAAGGCTTGTGTGGCGTTTTCCGTCCTTATTTGTCAGCACGGTGTTGGCGGCGCGATGTTCTTGTGCCTGTGTTTTGGGCGCATACACGATGGTAAATTCGGGAAGTCCGCTTAAAAGCGCATCGCTTTCGGCTTTGCTTAGCGGTTTCATAGCCAGCAAGTCGAGCGAAACCAAAGCCTTGCATTGTGCAAAGGCGTTTGTCGATTGAGCGGGTTCGATGCTAGCAGGCAAGGCAATGTGGTGTAGCTTAACAATGTTGTTGCCGGTAAAGAAGTTGGCATCTATGCCGTTGATGCGGTATTCGGGATTCCATTTGCCTGCGAACGTGGGGTTGTGCGCAGCCGTTTTCATGTCTTTAAACTCGCTTGACCAATCCTTCTTGTCGTTCCTCTTGTAGGCTGAGGCCGTGAATATGCCCGGATATTGGCCAACTTGCACTATCCGATAGGTGATGTTATCGGCAACGAACTCGCCTTGGGGCACCATTGCGCTGATGGGGAGCAGCCCGTTGCAGAAACTCTTTTGGACATAGTTTTGCGATTTGCTGACATACCAATGGCTGGCAACGTTCACGCCCTTGTTGTGTACCGATGGGATGGTGTTGCCGTCGAACATGTAGAAGTCGCACGAGCCTGCTCCGCGAAAAGCGTCTTCTTCAATGCTTTTCAGCGTAGGGGGCAGTATCGCCATTTGCAGCTTGCAGCCATCGAACGCAGCTACGGGGATGGCGGCTACCTTTATCGGAAGTATCACCTTGTTGTCTGCGAATTGGTTTCCGGCGAAAGCCTCTTGTCCAATCAAGGCCAGATTTTTAGGCAACTGAGCATGCCTAAGCTGGCTGCAACCCGCGAATGCACCTCTGCCAATGGCGGTTAGCGATGCGGGATAGCCGATGGTTTGCAGGGCATTGCAACCCGAAAAAGCATTCTCGCCAATCTCTTTGATACCCTCTTCTAGGGTCACCGCAGTTAGTTTGCTGCAAAGGCTAAATGCAAAGTTAGCCACTTTCGCCACCTTATATCTGCGCTTGTCGGCAGGGTTTACGATGTTGGCAGGTACAACGAGCTTGCCTTCCGAATACTGACTGATGGCGGCATTCTTGCCATTGCCAACTTCTACAACGTCTGTGCCCGTTACGTTAAACCACATCGGCACGTCTTTTCCGTTAAGTTTAGCCGTTCCCTTAATGAGCGTTTCCTTGCTTAACACTTCGGCAGAAAGCTGCGTACAGATGGCAAGCAGCAGTAATATGATATATTTTCTCATGTCTTTTTTCTGTGTTGATGATTGTCAATGATGTGTGTGCTAATTGCCATTAGGGGTTAAATTGGTTCCACGTTTCTTCTCCTCCTACAATGGCATCGATGCCCTTTACTTCATAACACTTCCCGATGATAGAGAAGTAGAAGGCCTTGCCCGTGTCGCCGTGGTTGCCTTTGTTAAGGTAGGTGTACTTAATGATGTTGGGGTTAGCGTCGGTTCTCATGTTGTTGTAGGCACTTTCGGCGTTGGCGATGGGTACGACCTCGTCTGTTCGCGAGTGCAGCAGGTAGATGGGATACTTGGGTTTCCATCCCTCGGTCAGGTTGTTTTCGGCCAGAGCGGCGTAAAGGTCTTCGTACTTAGGGTTCTTCTCTGTGGGTTCGCCTTTCATCTTTTTCGCCATAAACGCGAAAGCTTCTGGTTTTAATATCTCAGATGCTTTGAGGTAGTCTCCCCGCTCGTCTCTCTTGAAGTTAAACGTTTTCCTCAATTGCATGTGTATGTCGCCAAGTGTTTTCTCCTTTTGGGCAATCCAATCGAGAATGCCCGTGTCAAGAAATCGTTTGTTGAAATAGTCGCTTGCCTTGTGTCGGCGCATGTAAGGGCTATAGTCTAGCATGCCCTTAATGATAAGTGGCAAGGCAACAGGCATGTACACCTTGTCTTCGGCGAGGTAAGTTCGCAGGGTGGCAATGGGGTTATATGGCCCGTCGCCGCACACCGAGCCGCCCAGATGCAGGTCGGCATCTAGGAAATTGGTCTCTATGAATCTTTGGCAAGCCATTGCCACGGCTCCGCCTTGAGAGTATCCCACGCAGATTGTTTTCCAATTATCCCTTATCTTGGCTCGGTCTTTCTTGCAGGTTTTGTACAGTTCGATGCCGTAGCGCAGTGCGTCCACGCTCTGTCGGGCGGTAACGTCTTCCACAAGATAGGGGTGAGCTTCGTTACGTGTTAGTCCGTACCCCTGATAGTCGGGCAGTATGACAAGGCAGGTGTATGCCCGCTCAAAGGGTTTGAATCTGGCGTGCATCGTGAGCATGCCCACTTCGCTGAACATGGTGTTCCCTCTCACATATTCCGAGGGCGTACTGGCATTGTCTGTGATGGTTGAGTGGCATCCCAAAATAATGTTGTTGATGATTACTCTCTCTGCCTTGGGCATTGCCGCAAGGGCAGATAGGGTTATGGGTTGGCCTTTGGCGTTGATGGTGGGGTAGGTGTAGCGATAAAATTCGTATCCGAAAACGCTGTTGCCATGATCCTTGTTGTCGTCGTCGAAACCGTTGCCGCGTGTTGCCTCGTCTTTGGGCAGTTCAACAACTTTAACGCCTTGTTCGATAATCTTTGCATCGGCGGCATTTACGCCTGTGCGGATGGTGGAAAAGTTGCTTTGTGCGGCAACCGACAAGCTAAAAAGGAGCGTCACCGCTAAGCAGAGCCGCCTGAAATGTTTGTTTACGTAAATACTGTTCGTCATACTTGGGTAAATTGATTATGTTTGTACCAATTAATTGTGAAAATCCAAAACAATTATCTTTAACGAGTTTAATGAAAGCATAGCCCCAACTTAGATGCCATCCTGCTCACGAAGTTCTTCAATCGGCAATGTGTATTATCCTTTTACAAAGTTCCGAAAAAATATCGAGAGCGGCAAGACTGTTAACGATGTTTTACAGAACATCGAACTAGTTAAATGTTGCTGGGATCGGCGTTGTGGCTTACCAGCTGAATCGTTGTCCGCTTTTCGTTGTGGGCTTTAACATTGTGAATGTCTTTACTATCCGACAACCATCCGCTAGTCCGTAAATAATCCATATTCGCAAGAGCTTGTTTTACAGTAAGATGGTTAACCGCGTTAATGCTTTCTTTCCATATTGGCATAGCGGAGCATATAGAAGAAAAGCATCACTGTGGAGCCAAGCAGGGCTAAGGCCATGTCTTTTTGAGCATCCCACATGTCGCCTTGCTGACCGTTATAACAGTCTGCTGCATCTGCCGACATAACAATAGTAAGCAGCCATTCGAACAGTTCGTACATCATGCTGCCTGTTTGTATCATCAGCCATACCATAAAAACAGCGATGAGCGGTTGCTGTTTAAACCATTTCTTACAGAGATAGACCAAGTAAGGGAACAGCAATATGCCGAAAGAAAAATGAACCAAGCGGTCGTAGTGGTTACGAGAGTCCTGAAAGAAACCGGTATCAACCATCCCCAACGAAACAGCTAATTCTTTATACGGCACGTACGAATAGATATAGCGTGCGCCAATAACGTGCAGGATGGTAAAACACGCAAGACCAACAAACGCCGACATGGGCATTGCTTTCTTAAACACATCGGTGATTAGCGGAATGAACAACAAGGCCGTTCCAATGTGTTGAAGCAATTGCTCGTGGGGATAAATGGGGCTAACGCATGTTATCATCGTAACAATTGCCACAAGCAGAATCAGTGCAAGTTTTGTTTTGTCTATTATCACGTTTCTGTGATTTACCTTCTGTGCTGTCTTTCTCACGTTAGTTGGGGTAATAGAAGTTTCGTTTTACATAAATGTCACCATTGGGCTTGACAAGCGAATAAGACGTTATTCTTTTGTCTTTATCGAATTCCGTCTTAACATCATACGCTGCAATGGTTTCACCATCTTCTGCCTTTGTCGTCATCTTCTTCACAGGCAAAGTAGGCAACTTTCCCATATAGCCTGTTAGCAGATATGCGTTTGACGAGGGTTGCATGAAAAGGAAACAAGCTGCTCCGTCAAGCAATGCTGGCAGACCTGATTGCGGGATGGTTTGAGTATTGTCGTATTCTATATGAGTGCGGAATGTTCTGCTGTAATATCCTCCTTCTGTGATAATGTCGGTAAGTAGATTGCCAACCCATTTAAATTTATATTGGTATGTGTCCGTGGCGTAGGTTATGGCTTTAACAAGCCTGTGCTTATCGTCGTACGTAAACAGGTAGCGGTCTAAAACGCCTATACGATTCTCTCTAACGAGGTTTCCACTAATCACTCTATATGCATGTGTTGTGTCCGTTTTCCCCTTATGGTGTTGCAAATGGCTTATCGTTTGTAGTGAGTCTGTGCCTTTTCTCTCCACAAAGAGCGGTTGACGGTTTACCATTATCGGCTCGCCCGCTTTGTTAACGAAATAACTGCTTGTGTCTTTCCACGCCGCTAACGTGTCATTGTATTGGCAATACGACACCATTGTAACCAAACGATGCAGCTCTTGTCCTTTATACATGGCTTTATCTTTCGGTTGTTTACAGCTAACGATGAGACAGATGCTCAGCAATAAATATATTTCTCGCGTCATATAATAGGTGATGTTGTTGGGTTTGGATGAGTGCAGGTGGAAAGCCTATCACCAAGTCACTTTCGCTTTTGCAGTTTGGCCTTCTTTAAAGTATTCGTCAAGATTGGCGTGCGACAGGGTCTTTTCGTCTAGAAAAGAAATGAATGTCCTGCCAGAGCTAGTAATGCCCGTAACAATTTTCATGTTGCCTTGTTTCCATTCTGCTCGTGAGAGAATGGCTCCTATATCGCATGTCAAGTACCACCATTCGCCAAATGTGCGTACGTATTCGTCTTCTTTCAGTGGCGGCAAGAGGTTAAGCTTGGTTTCTTTCGTTGGTGCTCCGTATTTTTTGGAAAGGTAAGCAGTCAAATCACACCCCGCTCATGTACGAAGTTCCTGGACAAAAATACGATAAAAACCTGAAATGCTGCCCCATTTGTCTGTGGAAAAACATGGTTATATTTCAGAAGGCAACCTGGCGGAAGTTGTTCCATACACTCTCTACAAGTTGAAAACCCGGCTGTAAATGGCAGATTACTTCTGCGTTTGCATGATGCAGTATGTGAGTGGCATGCCCTGCAACCGCTCGCGCTCATGGCTTACGCGAAAAAGATATACAGAAGAGTGTGTGAGTAGCATGCCCTGCAACCGCTCGCGCTGGAGGTCGCAAGCTTATATATTTTCGGTGCCGTTGGTCACTCGTGCGTGTTTACGACATACTTTTTTTGTCTAGTTTTAATAATAAATTTAACATTGTGAGTGCCCTTTTTGTCCACCAACCGCTCACCTTGCCGCAAAAAATCGAGATTCTCGCGAAGGTTTGTTTTGGAAAAAGGGGTTGGCCTATGAATGCAGTAAAATGAATTTTTATTTAATGAGACCGCCATTTGCACCAGATTTTGGGCTGTTTGCCGCTAAATACACTGCGTTTTGCTGCTAAACACACTGCGTTTTGATGCAAAATGCACTGCGATTTGGTGCAAAATGCACTGCGTTTTGATGCTAAACGCAAGGTA
>NZ_KV815110.1:25306-26241 GCF_001814145.1 Prevotella sp. HMSC073D09
TTGATGCTAAACGCAAGGTAAAATGGTGCAAAACACAAGGCAAAATGGTGCAAAACGCAAGACGAAAAGCATAAACATTCACAGCAATGGTATAAACAAAACCTTTTAGAACCATGAAACACGTGACCGAAAAGGGCAAAATAGTGGTTAAAAAGTGAGATTTTAGGGGCTAAAAGCGTGTAATTGGGCTTAAAAATTTCGAGTTGGCAACCAATCTAGAAGGGCTAAATGGTGCAAAATGCAGGTCTTTTTCTTAAAATTGAACATATTGAAAGTCGTGAAAACCAAGAAATAGGGGCGATTTACCTACTTTATGGCCTATGTTTTCGCTAGAACGGCGTGGAAATTGGAGTGGTGTTGTAAAATAAAAAGTAATAATTTAAGCTTTTGATTTTTTGAGTTGGTGATTTTTTTAGTTGAAGTCATCTAGACCTTTTCCTCTTTCTTATCTTTTCGGGAAAATCAGTATAAATGCGATATAGCTCCATCCCTCCCAACTGGTTTGTGTTGTATCGAACCTGTTGAGCACGCTCCTGTATGAATCCATCCACGCATTGGTCCTTTCAATGCTGTATCTCTCCTTGTAAAGCAGCTCATCAAGTAACTCGTCATCTCTCCGCATTCCTCTACGCTTATTGAAGGCGACGTTTGGGAACACCTCCTGCTGATGGCAATTCCGCCTGAATTGTGCAGAGTCAAAACCGCCATCTGCATTGAGAAAGAGCCCTGATACGGACAGGCCAGAGTCCTTAATCCCTGCGAGTAAATCCTGAAGAACCAGGGAGATGTTGTGAAGGTTGTTGTGAGAACCCGAAACAGGTGTGGACATGGCAAGCGGTATGCCTTGCCAGTTTGTGTCATAGATGGCATTGGTGGTCGTCCTTCTCTTGCGTCCTTGGTGTCCACAGCACTCCCCACCGCGAAGCGTGGTGGTG
>NZ_KV815111.1:0-847 GCF_001814145.1 Prevotella sp. HMSC073D09
GAGCTATTGGCTTAACTCCTTAACTCCTTAACTCTTTAACTCTTTAACTCCATAACTCCTTAATTTCCCAACTAAAAATGTCATCTTTTCAGCATAAATTTTAACATTATGAGTGCCTTTTTATTCACCAAGTGTCCATCCGACCGCAAAAAATCGATTCTCGCGATGGTTGGTTTTGATGCAAAAAGGGGTTGTATGCGAATGTCGGGAAAATGAATATACACTGCATAAAATCGCAATTGGCACCAGATTTTGTGCATTTTAGTGCTAAATACAGTGCATTTTGGTGCTAAACACAACGTATTTTGGTACTAAATGCAGTGCATTTTGGTGCTAAACGCAACGCATTTTGGTGCTAAACGCAAGGCGTTTTGGTGCTAAATGCAACACTTTTTGGTGCTAAACGCAAGGATAAAAGCATAAAAATGCACTGAATGTAGAGACATAAACCTTCCCGTTTTATAAAAAACAGGGGGCTAACATCGGCAAAAAGGTAGTAAAATAGTGGTGTTTTAGTGGCAAAAAGCAGATTTTAGGGATTGAAAAACTACGAGTCGGCAGCAAAATAGAAAGGTAAAATGGTGCTAAATGCAAATGATGTACTCAAAAATGGGGTGCAAAAGAAACATGCAAGACCGAAAATAGTAGCTAATATCTTGCATTTAGAACATTATTTACGCTAGAATGGAGTGCCGAGCAACACGTATTTTGTAAAACATTCAAAACGAATTTAACTCAAAGTCAGTAGCTAGAAAAACACGAAAAGCAAGCATCTAATACAGATTTCTCACACATCTGTTTGCCCATGTATCTCTTATCGCCAATAATTGTTGGCTGTGCCTCGTCG
>NZ_KV815111.1:947-24353 GCF_001814145.1 Prevotella sp. HMSC073D09
CGCGTTTCAGTTGGTTTGCCCATGTACCTCTTATCGCCAATAATTGTTGGCTGTGCCTCATCGCCTTCGTGTTTCAGTTGGTTTGCCCATGCACCGCTTATCGCCAATAATTCTTAGCTGTGCCTTGTCGTCTTCGTGTTTCAGTTGGTTTGCCCATGCACCGCTTATCGCCAATAATTCTTAGCTGTGCCTTGTCGTCTTCGCGTTTCAGTTGGTTTGCCCATGTACCTCTTATTGCTTGTAATTCATGCCCAAACCAATACAAATACTCCCCGATGCCTGCTGCGTAGCGTTGTTAATGATAACACCGCTGCATATTTAAGACATCGGGGAGCATTAAACCCCAATCGGTCGTTAGACCGCTTACCTATTATTTTAGGTTGTTTCCATCGCTTCCTGTTCATCTTTCGTTTGCTTGTCGGCATCTTACCTGTCTTATTCTCTTGACGTAGCTCGCTACGTCTTCAAGAATAAGGCAGGCAATATGCTCAACAATACACAAAATCTGCACAGGCTCTAACGAGCGATTTGAGTTAAAGAAACAAGCCTATTACTTACTTTGCCCTTAGTTTAGGGCGATTTTTAGTCGCCCTATCGGTACAAACATTTGGCCGTGTGCCTAGGCTTTTACTTCAAATATGACTTCAATCGCTTTTCAAGGAGCATGTAATGCGCTTTCAAATCGGGTGAGCCAACCTTTGGAATACACGACAACAACAGGCTGTGCAGCTTTTGTGCATAAAACAATTGGAACTCGGACGTGCGGTTAACCGCTGTTCCCCACAAGGGTTCGGGTTCGCCATAAGCATTGCCGAAGTTAAGGAAAGCGGTTGCGGCATTATCCGTCTGCCCGTCGGTTGTTGGGAAACAAGCGTGCGAGCCGCACCACTGATGTGCACCAGCAGAGCGAAGAGGGTATGCAGAAAGAAGTGTTTGTACGCTGTCGGCATGCAAATTGTGCACATTGGGTGCCTGTTTCATGTCGGCCACACCCGATTGCAGCAAGTCTACATAAAGCCGTTGCATAGACAAGTCGGCCACAGACAGGTTCTCGTTGCCTGCAATGGTTTTCCCAAACACGTCGGCGTAAACATCTTCCATGTATTCGAGCGGCGAATACGAGGTAGAGTCCAAGTAATAGGATATGGCCAACTTGGCATTGGCCATCATGGCCAAAGATTGCACATCGCGCGCCAATATCTTAAACGGCTTGTTAGCACCGTATGGCAGTTTACGTTCTAAGGTGTCGTTACCTAATGTGGCGAATGTGCGCGCTTGGCGCAACAGCCATTGTGCCGATGCCTTCTGCTGGTCTTTCGGCACAACCTTATAGCGTGGCAAGCCCGACTTCTCACTCGTTTGGTACAGGTAAATGCCGGGCACGTTTGCAAAAACATGGCGCACATAGCGCATGGCTTGCTGCAAAATCTCATTGTATAGTTCGGCCTTACGCTTGCCGCCATCCTCATCGCCAATCCATTTGTCGAGGTTCGACAGTATAAATCGCAAGTTGGCCATACCATAATCGCCGGCCTTTACGGGGTCGTTGCTCAGGTCTTCTTCAATGGCCGAGGGGTCGTAATGCGTGTTTGTCTGCTGCAAACCATAGCGATAGAAGGGGTCGCCCTCGTGTTTGTCGACCAAGTTACGCAGCTGTTTGGCATCGTCTTCGTAACCTTTCGAGCCGCGGAACAGCCTATACGCCCATTCCACAGCATAGAAATCGTACACGCCTAGTCGCGGTGGCGTAAGTCGCACGCCCCTATCAGCGGGTTGCGCCACATAATTGAAGCGTGCATAGTCCATAATCGAGGCCGTGGTGCCGTGCTTACGGGTGAACGTTGGCGAGCGCAACGAGTCTGTTGGGATGGCGGCCGATGCTGCCATGTTGTGCATAAAGCCCAAAGTATGCCCCACTTCGTGCGCAATGATGTATTCCAACGTCTGTTCCACAATGCTGTCGGGCATCTGCGCAGCACGTGCGGCGGGGTCTAACTGTGCCGTTTGCACCAGTCGCCAGTTGTCTATGGTGTTCACCACATCGTTGTAAACCAGTACCGTGGCATTGATTATCTCGCCCGTTCGTGGGTCGGTCCACGATGGTCCCATAGCGTTTTCAACGTCAGTAGGCAAATACCTGATGCAGGAATAGGCGAAATTGTCGGGGTCGAAGTCGGGATTGTCGGTGGGAAAGTCGGCTACTTGCATCACATTCTTAAACCCAATGCGTTCGAAAGCCTTGTTCCACCACAATATACCCGCCTTAATGGCGCGTTTCCAAAGCGGTGGAAAGGTGTTTTCCACATAAAACACGATGGGCTTAACGGGTTCGGTTGGCGTCCCTGCGAAATAAGCCGCCGTGTCTTTGGGCTCTATACGCCAACGTTTAACAAACGTGGCCTTGTCTACCGAGCCATCGCTGGCCAACACATCCTTGTTAATGAGAAACATTCCCACGCGCGTATCGCTTAAACGGGGCGTCATTTGCTCGCTGGGCAACAAGGCAAGCGTGAAGTTAACGCCAATGGTTACGGGGTAGTTGGAAATGGGCGTGCCGCTCTTTCCCGACAAGCTAACCAGGTAATGGCGGTCCATCTTGATGCAGGCGTTGCGTTCGAACACCTTGAGCGCGGTTATTCTCGACAGGTTTTCCTTTAAAGACGAGCTTACCGAGTACGAGCCCACATTCTTGGCAATGATGGGAAAGAAACGGTCTTCTTTCAAGAAGAACGATGAGGCATCAAACAACACCGAGGCATTGCCTGCACTGCGTGCCTTGATGGGAAAAGAAAAGAAGTCGAGGTTGTCGTAGTTTAGCCTTGCGGCAATGCTTGCCGAGGGGCTATCCTTCGGAATAAACAAGTCGGTATTTACCACCTGCATCACCACTGCGCTGTCTTTCTCGATAAAACGCACATGCACGAGGTTGGAGTTTTTAAAGCCCAAGTCGCCCATTTTGGGGTTCGATACCGACGAGATGGTGACTCCGATAAGCATGTCGCGCCCCAAAGACGCCTGCGGCAACTCAACCAACAACTTCCCATCCGTTTTGTGCAACGACACGAAAGCACCCCTGCACGACTCGGTGGCGTGTTCGGTTAGTGCGCGTTCGTAGGCCGATTTCTTCTCGGTTTGCGTGGTTTGCGCCTTTTTCTTACGTTTGAAAAGGGGGAAAGCCGTTGCCGAAGAGCCAAGCACGACAAGCATCAACGAAAGCGAGAGAATACGTCGCGACGTTGCGCTATATAATAAGGAGTGTATCATTTGCCGTCCTCCAACGCTTTGTTCACCTTAAAGAGCAACATCTCGTAGTGCGAGCGTGCATCGGGCGAAAGGTTAGACTTAATACATTTTTCGAGCAAGGGCTTAAGCCTTAGCAACGAACTGTAAAAATAGATAGCCGAACCATCGAGCAACGCGGCATCGACGGTGGGTGCAAGCGATGCTGTGGGGCTGCCGTAAGCCGCTGCAATAGGCATGGCTGTTGCAGAAACCTCGCCTTGAAGTGCCGCTGGGCCGTTGCCGCCTTGCTTGTTGGCCTTGTCTACCACGGCTCGCGAGTAAGTGAGGTAAGCGCGTTGCAAAACCCTTTCTTCCTGCGAAGGGGCTTTTTGCTGCTCCACGCTTTGGAAGATAGCAGAGAAGAGATCGTCGAAATATTCCTTTTGGCTATAACCTTGCGGAGATAGATGCGACGACACGGCCAAACGCGTGCGCACGCCAAAAAGGTCGTAACCGATAAACTCTAACAGTTGGTCGTAATAGCTAACCGATATGAAACTTTTCCGTTCGAATGTGGGGTCGGCATAACGCTTAAAGCGCTTTGCCTGCGCCAAGCACCACAGCATGGCTTGACGTTGGCGCGCCTTAGACACCACTTCGTAGCGTGGCACGCCCGAAGAAAGTTTCATGTCGTTGAGGTATATGCCGCCCACATTGCTCAACACGCGCTTGAAAAAGGCATAACGTTGCTGTGCAATGGTGAGGTAAAGCTTTTCCTTTATGCGGCTATCCTCATCTTTTTTTACCCAATTATAGAGGTTGCGCTCCACAATTTGAAGGTTGCGCAAGCCATATTCGCTGGCTTTAATGGCATCGTTGCCCAGTGCCCCCTCTTGTACGCGGGGGTCCCAAGCCAGCGAAGAGGTGCGGAAGAAACGGTAACGAGGATTGGCTACGCGCTTATCCACCATCTTTTCTAATATGTCCGCCTCTTCTTTAACGCTCGTTTTTGCGGGGTCGAAGTAGCGATAGGCCCACTCAATGGCGTGTTTGTCGTACATTCCCGTTGCCGAAGGCATGAGCACAACACCCTTGTCGGCAGGTTGGGCCACATAGTTAAAGGGCGTATTGGCCATAATCGAGGCGGCCAAACCATTGGCATGGGTGAAAGCGGCATTGCGAAGTGAGTCTACGGGGAAAGCGGATGAGGCGCCAATGTTGTCGAGTAGTCCTAACACATGCCCCACTTCGCGCGCCACAAGATAGCGCAAGCCCTCGTTGAACTTGCTTTGCGGCAAGTGCGAAGTGCGCACTGCGGGGTCGGCAGCGGCTGTTCCGATGAAGAACCAGCGGTAAAGCTGGTCGCCAACGTTGGCAGGAACAAACACCGAGGCATTGATTATCTCGCCCGTTTGTGGGTTGGCCATGAATGACGAAGACACTTTCTCGGAGGCACTTGGCACATATCGCACACAAGAGAAGGCAATATTGTCGGGGTCGAAGGCTTTATCCGATGTGGGAAAGTCCACCGCTTCGATGGCTTTCAAATATCCTGCCTGCTCAAAAGCCTTGTTCCAAAGTTCCACTCCTTGCTTTATCGCCGCTTTCCACTCGTTGGGAAAGGCATCGTCTATGTAGAAACGTATGGGCTTTGTTGGTTCGCTACCCTTGCCTTGTGCGTAAGTCTTCGCGTTTTTGGGCGTAAGGTTCCACCGCTGTGCCACAAATGTGGGCTTGCTTTTGGCAATGGCATTGCTGAAAGTAAGTTTCGACACGGCGGCAATGCCCACGCGCGAGTCGGATATGCGCTGGCGCATTTTGCTCTCGGATAGCAAGGATATGCTGAACGTTGCGCCTACGGTGGTGGGAATTTCGCTAGCCACAGGCAACGACATCAATGTAGCGGTGAGCAGATAATTAAAATCCACTTTCACCGTGACGTTCTGCTCGAAACTTTTGATGGAACGCACAAACGACATTTCGCTCTTGGGAGAGGCGTTCACAGCAAGGTCGCCCGACTTCTTGGGAATGAGGGGCAGCATGGTGTTGGGTCGTGCCAAGAAGTTGGTGGCATCTACCACAACAGCCGAACTGTCGTTGTTGTATGCCTCTACCCTAAATCCCATTAGAACGGGGTCGCGGTAGCTAACGTTCAATGCTTGCTGCATTTCTGCACTAGCACTGCCGTCTGAATACACCACGCCGTTTGGCGTTTTCATCACCAAGCTACTGTCTTGCAATTCAAAGAAGAAGTGCAAGGGCGCAAAGTTCTTCGTTCCCACCGTTATATAGGTTGGGTCGGTGGTAGACGATACGGCCCCACTCAACAGCATTTCCCTCTGCATCAGCTTTACAGGCACTTCCAAATATAGCTTGCCGTCTACTTTATGCAGGGTAACGAAAGTGCTGCGTGCCGTTTCTTTCTTCTTGTCTTTAAATAGTCGGTCGTACTTTGTTTCTTTCTTCGCTTTCTTGTCGTCGGCTTTCTTGTCTTCGGCAAAGGCTTGAAAACCAAAGCACAATAGGAATAAGCCAATCCCCATTGTGCGCGCCGTTGCCTTGATTTCGTTTGTTATCATCTTATAAATATGGGTTGGCGAAGGGTGCTTTCACACCCCACGCCAACATGCTTTATTTCCTGTAAGTGATGCGCTTGATGGTTCCCGTTATGTTTTTCTTCTGCCAAAGCAGTTTGTTCTCGTTCAAGTCGAAACAATAAATGCTTCCAACAAGACTGCCACTTGCAGCATTGGTGGCCACGAATAGCCTGTCGCTGCCCTCGGTTATCAACATATCTACGATGGTTTCGCCCGAATCGCCGAAGGTTGTCAACGCGCTGGTGGGGAAATTTCCGTTAGATAGCACATTGTAAGCGTAGAGTTTGTTCCCCGTAGCATAATAAACAAGGTTCTTTTCGGGCGAAACCCTTACCACCGAGTTCTTGGTAAATCCGGCACTGGTGGGCACATCGGCGGCGTGTTTCAATGTGGCCGCCTCCACTTTCGTTATATTCGTGGGATAGAAACCTGGCGCAACGTAGTAGCATCTGAATTTTGATGCAGCCTTATTCCACGTCATCAACACGATGTTGCGTTCGTTATCTACGGTGCCCATGCCGATGAGCGAGTCGCCTGTGAAGGTTCCTTTGAGCAATTGTGCTGGAATTTTGCCTGTGGCCTGCACCTTTTGGGGAACGAGTCGGCCCTCGGCGTTATCGAACAACACGTAACCATGCACGTAACGCAAGTCTTGTTGTTTCCAAGATACAGCGGCATCGGCCATCGACATGTCGGTTTTCAGACTGTCTTTAATGAATTTTCCGAGGTCGAAGAGCGACGTTTCGGAAAGCGTTAGCCGAGCGGGAACATGGTCTACCATAGCCAACATCGACTTCGGATAGGTCAGCGCACTACGTTTTAGATAAGAGACGTTGCCCGTGGCCGTAGTCTTAAAGCGCGTTGTCATGAGGTTTCCATCCAATTCGTAGATGGTGCTAGGGTTGCCAACAGCCACAAATATGAGTGGTGTTTTATTGTCGCGAGCCAGCGCATAGTCTATATCCTTGGGCTCAGAGGTGAAGTTGGCATTGGGATTGTTCTTTTGAAGTACGTCCAAGTCGAACGATTTGTTGCTCTGTGGTTCGGGTAAATACGACACAATGGCGCGCCCTCCGTGGCTGGCCAATATGTAAAGGCCCTCCACGTATGAGTATTGCACGTTCAGTTCGAACTCGTAAAACTGTATGTTGTCGCCGTTAGTTACCTTCAATCGGCAAGGAAACACCCCGAATTCTTCGCACACATAGTTGAGTTGGGCATCGGTAGACACCACTTTCCTGTTTATTTCCCACTCGTAGGCAACGTTTTTCTGCGTGTTGGTTTGCACCACTTTGGGCGCAATTTTAAGCGTGTCCCACCTGTCGAGCGTGTATTTCTGTTGCAAATCCTGGCTCAACGACAGTTTAGAAGCGTTGCCCGAAGGCGACGTTGAGTCGTCGGTGATGCACGATTGCAAGGACAATACGGCCACCGAAAGTGCCAAGACATGTAGCAAATGTTTCTTTATCATCATTGTTTCTTTTATCTGTTAGCCATAGATAGGCAAAGGCAATGGGCTGCACAAGATGCTTTCTACGTGCAGATGCCTTTGCTTGATAATCATAATTCGTCGGGATGCTCGGCGAAATACTTCACCACTTCTTGCACCCTTAGGTACAGATAGCCCTGCGCAGTGGCATCGGTGCCGGTGAGTATTTGCCTTATCGCGTCTTCATTGCCATCGTAATAAGAGAGCAGTTTGCGATACTTGTTCTTGGTGAAAGCGCCCAACTTCCAGTAGGTGTCAAGGATTTCCCAGAAGTCGGGCTTAGACAACACGTTGTTAAAGGTTATCTTCACCCTATTGTTTGCCTTGAACCTCACGCCCATTTCGGCTGTGGGAACCAAGTTCAGCACAAGATTTATCGAGTCGTTTTTATCTTCCGAGAGGTTCTCCCTTATCAACTTCACAGGTACATAAGCCCGATGCGAGTTGGGTAAGAAAGCAAGTGTGTCGGCATCGAGCGTGTAATGCTTGCCACTAACGGCCGTACTGCCCGCGCCAACTTCTACACGAAAGGCCTGTTTGTCGGCCGATAGGCGACCCGCCAAGTTAACAGGAACGTACACAACGTGCGTTAACGTGTCGAGCGGTTTCACGCCAAAGGAGTAGTTCAGCACGCTATCCCCCGGTTCGGCGAAGTAAAAGTATGCCTGATTTCCCGATTGATAAGTGCCGTCCTCGCTATATTCGCCCGTATGGTCTACGTTGCTGCAAGCCACCAGTGCGGTTAAGGCCGCGCCAGCCAGCAGTATATGTTTGAATGTCTTTTTCATCTGAGCGTTGTTTTTTCTATTGTCCACCATATTCCTTTTCTCTCTCTGGCCAAGGCAACACGAAGATTGCGCTCGACGGCTGGTAAGTGTTGATGCCGCGATAGTCGCTGAAAGCCTTGTTGTAATGCTTTAAAGCAAAGAAGGTTTGCCCTTCGCCAGGCATCTCCCGCATGCGTTCGCGCAGCATTTCCTTATCGAAAGCGGTGCGGTCGGCAACCTTCGCACCGGCCACCGCTTCAAGACCGCGACTGGTTCTCACCACATTTAGCAGGCGCACTGCCTCGGCCTTGTTGTTATCGTAGGTACATTCGCTAAGTATGTAATACATCTCTGGCAAGCGTATAAGCGTAAGCCCTTGTAACGGACTGCTGTTTACTTGAGCGTCGCTTTCCAAAAGACGAACGAACGAATAGGTCTTTATTCCGTCGGGGGTGGTGTTCTGTCGATAATATCCCGTATAGCGAAGGTCGGCACTTGTGGCCGAGAAAGCCGACGTTTCGTAGAGTTCTTCCAAGTCGCGGCGACCTTCGGTGAATGTTCCGCGCGCCGTTTGCGAAAGGAATGTTGAAGAAATATCGGCAGAAAGCGTGTTGTTGTATAGGCCGAAGATTAGCTCGCCCGTTGCGGGAAAACGTTTCACGTCTGCCATTGAGGTAAGCTTTTTAAGCGAGAAATTGCTTGTTGCGGCAATAACCAGCCGTGCATACTTGGCTGCATTGGCCGTGTCGCCCATGGCATAGTACACGCGTGCCTTGGTTGCAGCCACGGCATACTTGTTGAAGAACACGGCACGACCTTTAAGATAGTCGCTCGTTGGGGTTTGTTCCACGTTCACCTCATTGTCGTCTGCCAGCAAACTTTCCGCCGTATCGAGGTCTTTCAATATCGCCTTGAACGTTTCGTGCAGCGTTAGTAGCGGCTTATTGTTCAGGTCGAACGTGGTGGCGTAGGGTATTCCGCGCGTGGATGCGTTACTCCTTGTATAGTCTTCGGCAAACAAGCGCACAAGGTCGAAGTGCAAAAAGGCACGCAAACCGTAACACTCACCACGCATAAAGGCCAGTTCCTTGTGGTCGAATTGGGGGCTCTCGGCATTGCGTAGCACGTTGTTGGCATACGCGATGGTTTGGTATTGGCCTTCCCATATCCCGTCTACGATGGCGCGTACGTCACTGCGAAGGTAGTTGTATTGCGACACAAAGTAGCTTGTTTCCGAAGTATTATCATAACCAAACTGCTGCCCCAGTTGGTCTACAAATCCATAACCCAGGTTCTTTCCGTAAAGGTTTGTTGCAGCCATACTACCATATACGCCATACATGGCATTTCGATAGCCGCGAATGGAGCCGAACTGTTCGCTCTCGTCCACCTCGCCTGCAGGGTGAACGTCTAGGAAGTTGTTGCACGATGTGGCGAAAACCACTGCCACCAATCCTGCCAACAGGTTTATCCAATATGTTGTTCTCTTCATTGTTTTCTTGTCTTATCTTTGTTTCTTATTGTGAATGTGGCGCGTGGTGTTCGCTAGATTGTGAACCCACGGGCCGCCATTGGCTAGAATCCCAACCTCACGGAGAGTTCAACACTGCGCTCGTAAGGATAGCTAAGTCCGCGTTCGCGCTTTACCGACGAGAGGTAGAACAAGTCGTTGGCCAGCATTTCCAAGTGCAATCGCCTCAATCCGTACTTCTGGATAAAGGCCAAAGGCACTTCGTAGGCAAACGACAAGCTACTTAAAGTGAGATAATTGTTGGTCTGCACGAAACGTGATGTCTGCATGGGCACACTCGAATCGCTTATGCGCTTGTACGCCGTATGGTCGCCCACTTGTTTCCATCGGTCGCTGAACACCCTTTCGTCGGCGTTGTAACGTGGGTCGGCTCCTTCAACTTTCGACGCCAATGTTTGGTTGTAAACCGCACCTCCGAACGAGTAACGCAGCGACGCGCCCATCGAGAATTGGCGATAAGTGAGGTACGAACTAAGCGAACCGTTGCCAAAGGGCGTGCTATCGCCAAATACAACCTTGTCGTTAGGGTCGTAAACAAAGGTGTAACTGCCATCGCGCTTGATGAAAACTTCGTCGCCCGTGATGGGGTCGATGCCTGCCGAGGGTACTACTTTCAAAGCCGTAAGCGACTGTCCTTCTTCATAAATGGGCAACGGAGCTAGTCCTCTCTTGGCCTGATTTTTCTCGTTTTGCTCGCGCAAGGCGTTGCTTATCTTCTTTATCTTGTTCTTATTGTAGGCATAATTGAGACTTAACGACCATTGCCAGTCTTTGTTTTGGATGGGTATTACGCGTGTTTGAAACTCTAATCCGCGGTTCTCAACCTCGCCAACATTCTCGCGCGATGTTCTTACACCCACCGAAGGGGCCTTAGTTATGTCGAGCAAAAGGTTGTCGGTGTTCTTTACATAGAAGTCGGCGGAGAAGTCCCATCGGCCTTTAAACATCGTTAAGTCCACACCAACGTTTCCGCTAAGCGTGCGTTCCCACTTCAAATTGGTGTTACCAATGCCCATGGGAACGGCTCCGATACCTTTTATATAATTATATCCGTTGAGGTAAGTGTACATCGTAAGTGCCTGATAAGGCTCGAACGAGATGTTACCCAAATAGCCTACACTGGCACGAAGTTTGAGCAATTGGAATGGCGAGCCTTTAAGAAACGACTCGTTGTGTACATTCCAGCCCGCACCCAAGCTCCAAAACGGTGCGAAACGGGTGTTCTTACCAAACTTCGACGAGCCCTCATAGCGGTAAATCACGTCGAGGAAATAGCGGTTGTCCCAAATGGCATTGGCGTTTACGAAGAAACCCACGCCGTTATACTTGGTGTCGGTGCCCGAAGGACGGCCCGTGGGATAACTTCCTGCCAACGATGTGTGGGCAATATTGTCGGTATAATAGCCCACAGAGCCATACGTGCTGCCGTCTACCGAGTTCGACTCGATGCTCGCACCTGCCATCGCCGTGAGGAAAAGTTTCTTCAACAAATAGTCGTTGTACGATGCCATCAACTTACCTTGATAAGTAGTGGTCTTGGTGAACGTCTCGTTGAGACGTCCCCTGCGCGACACGTCGGCCACGTTTTTAAGTTGGTCGGCCGAGAAAGGCGACACGAATGTACGCCCATCGTATTTGCTTTTCTGTATCGAGAAATCGCCGTCTATACGAAACTTCTCGCCCAGCCACAGCTGCAACGAGGTGGTATTGAGGAAGTCGAAGTTGTCGCCCTTGCTGAAACTACCCAACGATGCCTCGTAAAGTGGGTTCGACAAGTCGTAGTTAAGTTTGGGTTTAAGTGCCCCCGTCTCGTCGTAAGGGTACTCGTAGGGGTTTTGTTTCACCCAATTAGAAAAGTCGCCGTAAGGCGATTGGGTCGACTTAACCGAAGAAATCGTGGCCGTGTTTGAAACGAAGAACTTGCCCGGCAGGTTGTACGAAAGCTTAAAGTTGGTTGAAAGGCGTTCGCGGTTCGACCCTTTCATCACACCTGCATCGTTGCCGTAGCGCACACCCAAGTTGTAGCGAGCGTGTTCGTCGCCACCGTCTATGCTTAAGCTTTGTTGGGTGGAGAGGGCGTTGCGCAAGGGCTTAGAAATCCAATCGGTGCTCACGCCGTCTTGTATCTGATTATAGTATTGAGCGTATTTCTTGTCCAGCGCATATTGCTCTGTAAGGTCGGTCGAGCTGTAAAGACCAGCCAAACGCTCGTATTCCAACTTCTGCGATGCCGAAAGTAGGTTATAGTCACTGAGGTCGGGTGTCGACAAGCGCAACGTACCGCTGTAATTCACTTTCAGCTTTCCACCTGTCAAGGCCTTAGTGGTGATGACAATCACGCCAGCAGAGGCCTTCGCGCCGTACAAAGCCGATGCCGAGGCGTCTTTAAGTACCGTCACGGTCTCGATGTCGTTCATGTCCATGTCGTTCACATAGTCCACTTTCACCTGCGAACCATCCACTACAAACACGGGCATGTTGGCCTGTCCCGTAAACGTTGCGCGGCCACGTATGTTGATGTCGGCCATTTTGTTAGGGTCCGAACCTCCGGCATTGTCTTCCAAGATGTTCATGCCAGGCACAAAGGTGGCAAGACTTGTCAGTACGTTCTTGGTGCCCACGGCCAACAGTTCGTCTTTCTTGATAGACACCTGCGCACCTGTAAAGCTGTTCTTATTCTTTGTGGCGAAACCTGTCACCACCACTTCGCCCAACACATCGGCATCGTCGTGCATCACAAAGTTGCCCGCTGTTCCGTTCTTTACGGTCTTTTCCAGCGGCTTATAGCCTATGTAGTTAAAGGTAAGTTTCACCTCGGGTTGGTCGGTTTCTATTTCGTAATATCCGTCCAAGTTGGTGATATAGCCGCCACTAAAACCCTGCATCCTGATGGTTACGCCAGGCAAGGGTTGCCCGTCGGCGTCAGTTATCTGCCCATACACGCCTTTTCTGCGTTCAACAGCGTTCTTACGAGTCAGTTTTACCTTATTGCCCGTAATGTCATATGCAAAGGCAGCCTGGTTAAGCACCTGTCCTAGCACGGCACGAACGGGCTGTTCGCGCGCATCAATGCTTACGCGGTCGGCCTTTTCAAGCTGCGAGGCATCTGCATCAAACTGCAAACCCGTCTGCTTTGAAACTTCATCAAGGAATGTCTTTAACGTAACTTGTTTCATCGACAGCGTTACCCGCATGTTGTCTACGCTTTGAGTTTGCGCCGACACCGTGGCTACACTGCCAAGCAGGAGCACGAGGGCCAACACAGCCCACGCACGCAACACAAAATTAGTCTTCTGCATTTGTTTTCTCATCTATAATGTTATCCTTTCTCTGTTTTCTTTCACACTCTCAATTTATAAATCGCTTCTATCCCAATAGAGATAGACTTCTAACTCTTGTACCTATCGAAATAAAGAATTGCAAAAGTACACATTTTTTAAACAATATGCAAACAATATTGTACTTTTTACATCAAATCGTAGAACAAACAAACCCCAACCCTAACATTTAGTAAACAAAACCAACCGCCAAAAAGCAGCCGTACCCCTATTAAATACGCCGGTTTGGGATGTCCACAACACCCTTCATAATGGCAGCACGCCTAATAAAAAACAGTTTACCGAAAACAAATGACAAAAGAAACTGTAACGAGCGGCACGTGCCAATGGCGCACAGCTATCGCCCATCCTTTGGACGTTTCTTCCTTTTTCCTCTCAACATTTCTTCTTCTTGCCTTACCAAAGCATCCATCCTTTGAGATTGCGCCCTCAGAAATTCGGCTGTATAACGCATCCCTTTTGCTTGCATCAAAGCCCAATGCTCCTCGTCGTCCTTGATACATTTCTCGTTCCACGCCTTGTGAAAGTCGTTGAGATAGCCATCTTCCCTAAACATGTCTTGCATAATTTCGTTAATATGTTTGTCTAATCTGTTATTACGACAAGGCACGTTCCGCGCCATCGGTCTTGTCATCCTCCGCGCCACGCTCGCCTTTTAGCCATGCACCCCACTTTAAACGAGCAAGGAAAAGCATGCCGCGGAAAGTAAGTTCAACGGCCATTGCCGTCCAAACGCCCTGCAAACCATACCAATGGGCCAACACTGCGGCAAGCGTAAGGCGCACGCCCCACATGCTGGCAAGGTTCATCAGCGACGGTTTAAGCGTGTCGCCCGCCCCAACGCAAACGCTATTGCCCACAATGGCCGCAGCAAACATGGGTTCGGCAAAGGCCTCGATGCGAAGAATCTGCGTGCCCAAGGCGCGTATTTCGTCAACGGGTGTCATCAATGCTATCATCTCTGGCGCAAACACATACATCACCACGCCCATCAAGGCCATAACAGCCATGCCCATGCCTACGGTTAGTTTGGCGAAACTGCGGCACAAGCCATATTGCCCTGCGCCCATACTCTGCCCCACAAGCGTGGTGGCGGCATCGCCAATGCCATATCCGGGCATGTAACAAAGGCTTTCGGCCGTAATGGCAAAGGTGTTGGCGGCTATGGCGAAGTTGCCCAAAGGCGCAACGATATACGTGCTAACCACCTGTGCCCCACTCATCAGCACATATTGCGCAGCTATGGGCGCGCTTATCTTCACGGCGTTTCGAACATACGACCACATCCAAACGAAACGCACCTTATCGAGCCGCAATGCCAGGATGGACGAGCGAAACAACGCGAACCAAGCCTCAACCGAGGCTACAATGGCTATGGACAGCACCGTACCAAGGGCTGCACCCGGCACGCCAAGGCCCGCAACATAGATGAAAAGATAGTTGAAAACCACATCCAACACGCACATCAACACGCTCATGATGCTGGGTATCTGCATATTTCCGGCACTTTTCAGCATGTTAGACGAGAGGATGCCCAACTGCAAAACGGGCACAGACAGGGCGTAAATAAGAAAATACAACGAGGCATCGTGGGCTATGTCGTCGCCACCGCGCAACCAAATGGGCAACTTAAAGGCGATGAGCGATGCGAACAAGGTTACCAACAAGCTGAATGACAGCGTGCACACCAACGCATGGCGCAACACCTGCCGCGCCTTAACAAAGTCGTTTGCGCCGATAAAGTGGGCTACCTGCACCGAAAAGCCTAACGAAACGGCCGAACACAGACCGCCAAAGAGCCATGTGGCCGACTCAACCAAGCCGATGGAGGCCGATGCAGCAGCACCTAGCTTGCCCACCATCGCCGCATCGATGTAAAACATCAGCACGTTGGTTACCTGAGCCAATATCGAGGGGATGCTAAGTCCCACGATTAGGCTTAGCATCTCGTTGCGCGTAAGCGTCTTTCCCTGCCTGATGCCGGCAAGAAGTGTGTCGTTGCTTTTCTTATCAAACATGCCCTTTACTTTCCTTATCGTTTGTTGGCAACCTTGCAAAGGTACACATTAAGTGGTCAACAAACAAAAAAGCGATACCCTTTTACATCCAAGGATACCGCAACTAACTGCTAACGTTAACGCTATGTCTTGCCGCCACAAACCGCGAAACAAACCGCAGCAGGGCAACAAAGGCCATAACGTGAAATCATTTCTCCTTCTCACTACCGAGTGGCGGGGGGTTCCGTCGGTTATCCCGTCCCCGCCGCGTAGCCCATTACAGCACGAGGCTGTAAAAGGGCGTCATCTAACATCATTCTCTTTCTACCTTATCAAACTATCCCTATTGAGTCTACAATCTAAACTGAAAATCCTTATTAACAACCTTATTATCTTACCTTAAACTAATACCCAATAATCCTGAAAAATCAATCTTACCTATCTATACCTAAACCTAAATATGTATTGTTTCCTGAAAAGTCAATCTCTTGTCTTACCTTTGTCTAATACTTTTGAAGTCTGTTCTACCTTTAATCTTATTTACCTCAATGTTCGCTATATACCTAAATGTCTATCCTTATCATCAATCTCTCAAATATACCTCATATTACAACTAAACCTTTTATTTATGTTTGTACATACTTTTTCCTTCAAAGGTCGCCCCTTACAACAGGGGCGAGTTCGTTCTCCTGCTACAATCTAATCGCCTCTAAAAGCAATACCTTCTACCTAAACAAATTGGATCACTCCAACAACTAAACAATCTTCAATCTTGTACTTAACTAAACACCTACTTGTTTCTATTCTCTCAAAACCTCTCACATTTGTTCATTTTAATCCGTATGATTGTGATTAGTTTTCTTTTTACGATGCAAAGGTACTAGTGTTTGCGCAAACAGCCAAGAGAAAAAACATGTTTTTCATCATAAAACAGCCCTCTCTTGATGCTAATCAAGCACTAGTGTGTCCGCACACAAGGGTAAAATAGGCTATAAAATACGTATAAATATAACAAAATGAGCTGGTTACGAGATTGCAGTCTCTAACTGTTAATTAAATTAAATATCTTTCACCGATTATAAAAATTCGGCCGAAAATATCCCCAATCGAAAGCAAAGCATAGTCAGATAACGAAAAAACGCGCTGCACGGTTTCGAAAATCGCCCCCGTCCGTCCACCTAACGCACCTTCAAAACGATGCTACCCTACATCCAAAAGCCGCCAACGCAGCGCGCCAACGACACAAACCAAGCACCCCAACACAGCAAAATAGCCGCGGCATAACGCAGCCTTAATGAGACGAAAAGTCGATAGAACACGCCGCCACACAATATATATATAAGAAGTGCGTTATGAAAACATGCAATGGACAGACAGAATTAGGCAGGTAAAAATCATACTGGTGATTGCCGCAACCATCATCGTTACGGCCTCACTGGTGGTGTCGCATGTGCTAACGCGCGACCTCGAAACCGAAGAACGCCACAAAATGGAGATATGGGCAGAGGCTATGCGCACGCTAAACCAAGCCGACGAGAACACCGACCTAAACCTGGTGCTGCAAGTTATCAACGCCAACAACACCATTCCGGTGGTGGTGCTGGACGCGAAAGGCAAGCCGCAGACGGCCCGCAACATCAACCTAAAAGGCAAAACGGGGGAAGACAGCGTGCTCTTGGTTGGCAATCTGGGACAACGACTGTTTTCCGAGGGGCGGTTCATCCGCATATCGCTCAACGATTCCATCAAAAGCGAATACATCGATGTGTGCTACGACGACTCGCTGATGCTGCAACGACTGGCCACTTACCCCTACGTGCAACTGGGTATCGTGCTGGTTTTCGTCATGGTGGCCATCATTGCCTTGCGCACTTCTAAGCGAGCAGAGCAAAACAAGGTGTGGGTAGGCCTGTCGAAAGAAACGGCTCACCAGTTGGGAACGCCCATTTCGAGCCTTATGGCATGGACGGAGGTGCTGAAAGAGACACATCCCGACGATGAGCTGATACCCGAAATGGAGAAAGACATCAGCAGGTTGCAACTTATTGCCGACAGGTTTTCGAAGATTGGCTCACTGCCCGAACCTGTTCCTTCTAGCTTAAACGACGTTTTGGCGCACGTTGTGAGCTACATGGACAAGCGCACACCCAAACGCATCGCCCTTAAAATGCAATTGCCCGAAGAAGACATCATACTTAACCTTAATGCCTCGCTCTTTGAATGGGTTATCGAAAACCTTTGCAAGAACGCGATGGATGCAATCGGCGAAAGCGAAGGCTGCATCACGCTAAACGTGCAAAAAACAGCCCAAAAGGTACTTATTGAAGTGAGCGATACGGGCAAGGGCATCCGCAAAAAAGACATCGCCAACGTGTTCCGCCCTGGGTTTACCACCAAGAAACGCGGCTGGGGATTGGGTTTGTCGCTTGCCAAACGCATCGTGGAAGAGTATCACAAGGGCAAAATCAGCGTGAAAAGCTCGGAAGTGGGCGTGGGAACTACTTTCCTTATCGAACTAAGGACGGGGCGATAAGGAACGTTCTAGGACCAGAATTGCGGGAACAAAAAAATCCCGACTGCTCTAAATGGAACAGTCGGGATGCTGTTGTGCGCCTGATAGGACTCGAACCTACACGTCGCGAAACACTAGATCCTAAGTCTAGCGCGTCTACCAATTTCGCCACAGGCGCGATTTTGCGGTGCAAAGGTAATGATTTTTTAGGGGCAGGCCAAATTTTTCGCCGTCTTTTTACGCTTTTCTCGCGTGCGCGCGTATTATATTATGGTGTAGGCTGCCCCACAAAAAGCATTTCCAATCCCATCGCCATTGCTGTTGGCCTGCCTTATTTACCATTATTCTGATGAGCTCCTTTCAGCGCGTTTTACTTCGCCAACAGCTTTCGGGCGTACTCAATAAGCGTGTCTCTTCCCCGAGCCAGGTCGGCAGACTTCATGCCTACCTGATGTGTTGGGGCGATACCGAACTCGGTATCTTTCCCATCGCGGTCGTACATGGGGCAGGCAGAGAAACGCACTATCCAGCCATTGGGCAGTTCACTAGAAAAAGGTAGGCCCGCACCGCCGCCCGTCCTGTCGCCCACAATCGTTACTTGGGGCAGGCACTTCATGTATTTCACAAACTCGTTGGCTGCACTGTACACGCCGCGATTGGTGAGAACCACCACTCGTTTTTGCCACCTAAGCCCCTTAGAGGGTTTAAGTATCTGCCGGCGACGGGGCGAAAAGTCGTTATGTCCACGTCCTGTTTTGTGCTGCATATAGCCCACCAGCACTTCTTCGTTGGTAAAACGGGCCGCAAGCGTCTCGGCACTGGTCACCATTCCGCCGCCATTCTCGCGCAAATCAATAATCAGTCCGTTGCAAGGAGCGAAGTAAAGCAAGATGCGGTCGAGGTTTCCAGCCCCGAAATCGTTGACGAACGTGGCGCAACGCAGGTAAGCCACGTTGTCGTTAAGTATGCGATACTTCATGCCGGCCGCAATCTTGTAGTCTTTTCCGAGGTAAAGTTTCAGCACGTTCTCGCTGAAATGGCTGGGATAATCCTCTTTCCACGACCAATCTCGGCCCACATCAAAGGGCGCATAGAGGTTAACGTGCCCGTCTTTAAGTTCGCCTAGCATGTTGGTCAGCACCTCAAAGGTTTGTTCCTCGGTCATTTGGTTGTCAAATTGGGGTGCATATTTGTTGTAAACGGCATTCCAATCCAAGCCATAGGTTTGCTGTTTATAGTCGAAAAAACAATAATGTTCGTCGATTATTCGCCACAAAGCCTCGAAGTTTCCACGCGGATTGTTATCGTATTGCTCTACATCAACACAAGCGCCAAGCAAGCCCCACGCCGCCATTAGCGGCAGAAAGAAGTATAATAGCTTTCTTTTCATGGCGCAAGTTTGATGAGGGTGAAACGTTTAACAAGGCCAATCACCACGCCATGTGTGTAGACATGGGTTTTCAATCCATTGACACGCGATTGCTGGATGTCGCCCATATAACCCAAACGAACGGTTGAACGCAAGAGCGGGAAGTCGACAGTGAGCATCTGTCGCAAGGAAGGGGCAGAGCCAATAGTGGTGGGAACGACGTTATGGTCGTAGTTTCCTTCGGAGAATATCTCGTAATACGACTGCCCATAGTTGGGCGAAAACATCACACCAAGCAGGGGTACGGCCACTTCGTAACGCAAGAGCAGGGGTATGCTGCCCGCCCTGAGCTTGTAACTGGCCACTGCCGAGGGTGCAAGATGCAGAAACACACGCGCCTGAGCAGGGTTGTTGGAGTTGTGGGTGTTGTAGATAAAGCCCACATGGGTTTCTACCCTCCCCCCTACTTGCAGCTGAAGGCGATGGTCTAGCCAATCAAAGCCATAGTGCAAAGCATAGTCAAAGCAGTACATGCCCGCTATTTCGTTGCCACTTCCTGCCCTATTTTTAAGGTAAGCCACGTTTCCCGTGTGCGTGATGAGCTGCGAAAGACGGCGTCCTTCGCGCTCGCGCTGGGTCTGCGAGATATAACGGAGGTCGGTACCTGTGTAATGTTCGGGCGAAAGATATGTGTCTAACACCTGCGCCCGGCTGATGCCCAACATGCGTGCAGTGGTAGTTATCTTGCGATTGGTGGGCAATGTCGGGTCTTGATAAAGCTCGTTTTGCGCCTGCGCCGTGGGGCTAAGGCACAACAAAAGCAGGCAAAACACCCACCCCACCCACGTTCGTTGGCGAACGTTGGCACAAGTGAAGGCTTTGCCTGCGTGTGTGGCGACTGTCTGCATGCGCCACAAGGGGGATGCACTAGGGTTCATCTTGAAAAAGACTTGGTTGTTCGGGACTGGCCGCAGACTTGATGCGGGGCGACGAAGAGGCGGTGGGCGGCGCGCTTTCTGCACCTTCACTGCCCTGTTCGCCATTGTCTTCAGACTCTGGTTCGGGTTCGGGAACGCGCGTAGGTTCCAGTTCTTCAATGTGGTCTACATGCCAAGTGGTGATGCGTTTGCCCTTAGCCTTGAACCCCTTAACGCCAACAAAGTCGTCAATCTCTATCTCCATCGGCGCGCGTTCTTTGTCGCTGCCGCCGAACACAACGCGAATGCGCGGGTAAGGCTGGTCGGACAGGAAGAGCAGTTCGCTCTTGGGGTTGTCGCCAAGGAAGCTTTGCTTGCGCCTAGAGCCATCCATCGTGAAACGTTTGACGTAAGCGAACTTGTCATTGTCGGCATCGCGCACCACAGCACTCCACACTTTGTTCTCGTCCCACTTCTCAATCAGTTTCAAATTGTCTTCGTAATGGTTGTTCACATCGAAGTCCGAGAGGTAGAACTCACAGTTGTCAAGCACCACAAGTATAGAGTCGTTCTCGTTAAACTCGCCCAGCAGTCGGCCGTGGTCGTCGTAATTAATGCGTTTCACGTCGGGGTCGAACCACACTTTACGGCCTCCCAACGTGCTGTGTCCCGCTTCGAGCAAGCCTATTTTCTTCACCGGACGTTTGCAAATGATGTTTCCACGCGAGGTTCTCGCCTTGATAATTACCTTCGAGAAGTCGAAATCCACGATACATTTTTTGCGGCTTGGGGGTGCTTCCGGTTCGAGAATAACCCGTATCGTCTCGGCCTCGCCGTTGGGATTGGCCGTGAAATAAACCACTTTCGACCCCGGAGTGCCTTGCGTAAGGTCGTACTCGCGGTCGCGCGTTGCGCTGGTTACGTTGAAACGCTTGATAAAATAATGGCCTTCCTTGCCGTCGCGATACACAATATTATAAGTGGTGCGCCTGTCGTTGCGCTTATGCACCTGCACATGCAACACGTTTTTGCCCACGAAAATCTTGTCGGCCACGCGCATTATCTTATATTTGCCGTCGCGATGGAACACCAGGATGTCGTCGATGTCTGAGCAATTGCACACGAACTCGTCTTTTTTCAGCCCCGTTCCGATAAATCCCTCGCGGCGATTGATGTACAGTTTCTCGTTGGCCTCAACCACTTTGGTGGCCTCGATGGTTTCAAAACTCTTTATCTCGGTTAGTCGGGGGTGGTCCTTTCCGTACTTATCAATCAAGAATTTGAACCATTTGATGGTGACGTCCGTCATGTGTGCCAAGTCGTGGTCAATGCCCGCAATCTCTTCTTTAATGCGTGCCAGCAACTCGTCGGCCTTATCTTTACTGAATTTAAGTATGCGCTGCATCTTTATTTCCATCAATCGCATGATGTCTTCGCGGCGCAATTCGCGTATGAATTTGGGTTTGAAGGGTGTCAATCGGTCGTCGATATGCTCCACAGCAACGTCCATATTCTCGGCATTCTCAAACTTCTTGTCTTTGTAAATGCGCTCTTCGATGAATATTTTCTCAAGCGAAGAGAAGAAAAGCTGCTCCAACAGTTCGTCTTTCCTTATCTGCAATTCCATCCTAAGCAGCCCCATCGTGCTGTCTACGTTATGGCGCAACACCTCGCTTACGGTGAGGAAGCGCGGCTTGTTGTCTTCGATGACACAGCAGTTGGGCGAAATGTTAATCTCGCAGTCGCTAAATGCGTAGAGTGCATCAATGGTTTTGTCCGACGAAATGCCGGGGGCGAGGTGCACTTGTATCTCCACTTCGGCCGCCGTATTGTCGTCTACGCGTTTAGCCTTTATCTTCCCCTTGTCCACCGCTTTAAGAATAGATTCGATAAGCGTGGTGGTGTTCTTGCTGAAAGGTATCTCGCGGATAACAAGTGTCTTGTTGTCCAGTTTCTCAATCTTGGCGCGCACCTTGATAGAGCCGCCCCTTTGTCCGTCGTTATATCGGCTGGCATCAATCGAACCGCCCGTGGGGAAGTCGGGATATAGCCTAAACGGTTCGCCTTTAAGATAATGTATGGCCGCCTCGCACAGCTCGCGCATGTTGTGCGGAAGGATTTTAGAGCTAAGTCCAACGGCAATTCCCTCCGCCCCTTGCGCCAAAAGCAAGGGGAACTTCACGGGCAACGCGATGGGTTCTTTGTTTCGGCCGTCGTAGCTAGCTTGCCATTGCGTGGTTTTGGGATTGAAAACGGTGTCGAGTGCGAACTTAGAAAGCCGCGCCTCGATATAACGTGGGGCGGCAGCACGGTCGCCAGTGAGGATGTTTCCCCAGTTTCCTTGCGTGTCGATAAGCAAGTCTTTCTGCCCCATCTGCACAAGGGCGTCGCCGATTGAGGCGTCGCCGTGGGGGTGAAACTGCATGGTATGGCCCACAATGTTGGCCACTTTGTTGTACCTTCCGTCGTCCATGCGTTTCATCGAGTGCAATATACGGCGTTGAACCGGTTTCAAGCCGTCGGCGATGTTGGGCACGGCGCGTTCCAAGATAACGTACGAGGCGTAGTCGAGGAACCAATTTTGGTACATGCCACTAAGGTGATGCACCGCCGAGGCATCGAAGCGGTCGGCGGGTTTGTAGTCGGAATGCGTTTCAACGCCCTCTTCCTCGTTTTCGTCTTGTTGCTTTTCGTCGGCCATGTCCAGGCCTTCTTCCAGTTCGTTCGGGTCTTTTATTTCGTCGTCCATAGTGTGAGTTTCTCTTTTACGTTCCATAATAAACATGAAACAGGTACACTAGCCAGTTTTATTCAGTATCATGCAAAAATACAAATAAAACTTGGATTAGCCGTGTTTTATCGCCGCCAATTAGTTATTTTGGACACTTTTTACCGTTCAAAGCCACTATTAGCCTACACTTTTTTGATGTTTCTTGCTATTCTTCCATTACTTTTCGAATGATTGAGCAACTACTTTTAACACCACATCCTTTTTTGTTGCTGCAAAAACGCTAAGAACAAAAACAATGGGGCATTCATGCCCACTGGGTCGTCTTGTCTTTTAATCTTTCTATAAATTTAGAGGAGTTTGTTGTGTTTGCTTTGTAAAACCCAGATAAACTCCTCGTTCATGTACGAAGTACTGGACTAAGGCACGATAAGACCAGAAATCCTGCCCCGTTTGCCAGTGGTAAAACCTGGCTATGCCTCAAAAAGATAAGCAGGCGGAAGTTCTTTCGGCGCATTCTCTACAAGTTGAAAGCATCTTACCAGTGGCACATAATGAGGAGAAAGTCAAGACGAGTTCTTTTATGTTCCTTATGTTCTTATGTCAAAAATGGACGTATTTATGTCAAAACACGAAAGACGAACGATTAACTCGTTCACTTATCCACTTGCCTTCTTGTTAACTTGTCAACCCGTCAACCCAAAACAATGTCAACTTTTTAGTATAGATTTTAACATTATGAGTACCCTTTCTGCGCACCAATCGTCCACCTTGCCGCAAAAAATTGATTCTCGCGAAGGTTTGTTTTGATGCAAAAAAGGGTTAGCATGTGCATGCGACAAAATGAATAATTATTTAAAGACACCCCCTTTTGCACCCATTTTGGGGCTATTCGCTGCTAAATATAGTGCATTTTGGTGCTAAACGCAGTGCAATATG